>JAPLKL010000063.1 GCA_026388095.1 Elusimicrobiota bacterium
CCACAGCCTGGCGGGTCGGGCATGGGCAACAGCGCGACCCAAGAAGGGATTTTAGGACGAGCCGAAGCAAACTGGTGCATCAAGTCGGCCCCTCATTGCGTCGCCAAAGGTCTTCGCACCGAGTTCTTACGAGAGGCTCAATACTTATCTCAAGGCAACGCCGAAGAGGTCGAATGCTGAATCTCAAGACCCCTTGGTCACGGCCAGGAGTTAAGTCTTGTGTCCCCGAATCCCGATGATCCAGTCCGCGGCCGAGGCGAGGTCTTTGCAGGTTCGGTGGGGCTTGGCGCGGTAGACCCGGTCGCGGCCGGCCTTGCCCGTGCGCACCAGGATGGCCGCGCAGCCGGCGCGCCGGGCCGTCAAGGTGTCCGTGGTGGTGTCGCCCACGAAATAGCTGCGGGGCAGATCCAGTCCGAAGCGCTTCCGCGCTCTCTTGAGCATGCCCAGCTCAGGCTTGCGGCAAGCACAGCCCTTCTTGCCGGCTTTTGCGGGCAGATGCGGGCAGGAATAGATGCCGTCGAGCTTTGCGCCTCCCCGGGCCAGCCTCTTGACCAGGAGCCTGTGGACTTCGCGCAGGGTCTTGAGGGTCAGGTAGCCCCGGGCCACGCCGGATTGGTTGGTCACGACCACGACCTTGAAGCCGGCCCGGCGCAGGCGCGCGATGGCGCGCGCCGAGCCGGGGATGAGGCGGAGCTGGTCCGGATGGCTCAGGTAGTTGACTTCCTCGATGACCACTCCGTCGCGGTCGAGGAAGACGGCGCGATTCTTCTTTTGGCCAGCCACGCCCGAGATTCTAGCTTTTTAGAGCCAGCCCCAGCCGTCACGCCTGGCAATGTCAAATGTCAAGACCTGACCCCCGCCCCGCGCTGGCGCAGGAAGAAGGTGATGATGTGGCTTATGGAAAGGTGCAGGTCCTCGACCACGCCGTACTGGTCGCTGGGGATCACCACCGGGGCGTCCACCAGCCCTTTGAGCCGGCCCCCGTCGAAGCCCAGCAGGGCCGCGGTCCTGGCCCGCCGGGACTTGGCGAAGCGCACGGCCTTGACGAGGTTGACCGAGTTGCCGCTGCCGCTGATGACCAGCACCACGTCGCCCGGAGCCAGCAGGATCTCCAGCTGCTTGACGAAGATGTCGTCGAAGGTGTGGTCGTTGCTCATGGCCGTGATGAAGGCCGCGTTCTCGGAGAGCGAGATGCACTTCCACGCCTTGCCGCCCTTGGGCGCCGCGGTCTTGGAGAAGTCCACCGCTATGCTCGCCGCCGTCGCGGCCGAGCCGCCGTTGCCCATCACGAAGACGTGCCGCCCCGCGCGCTGGGCCGCCAGGAGGATGGCGGCGAGCTTCTCCACCGCCGCGAGGTCCAGGGCCTCCCATTGGGCCAGCTCCTGGCCGCGGTACCAGCGCGCGAACTCCCGGATGCCGAGCCGGCCGGGGCCGGTCTTGTGGAACTGTCCGGGCAAGGTCCCGGCGATCTTCTTTGCCATGGCGGAGAAAAGGATAGCAAAAACGGCTTCTCCCATATAGGCTTTGAGCGCATAGCGCTAAGATTCATGTGCCCCATGCGCGAAAGCCATTTCATAAATACACGCGATTTTTGTATACTTCCGGATGCATTTCCATACCACAATAAGGAACTATTGATGAAATATACCTTGCTTCTCGCCGCCGCAGCCGTCCTGGCGCTTCTAGGCCCCGCCGCCCAAGCCGCCGATGATGAGCCCTACATCAAGCTCGGGCAGATGGCCGTGCATCCCTCCTACGCGCTCTCGACCGCCTACGACGACAACATCTACCGGGTCCCCGCCAACGAGAACGGCCAGGCCGTGGCCGGCGGCGGCGTGCGCGGCTCCTGGATCCTGACCAACGACCTGGGCCTGGGCTTGGACCTGCCGGTCGGCGACATGCACAAGTTCAACGCGGCCTACGACTTCCGCTCCGACCTCTACACGACCCAGCCCTCGGCCAACAACGCCGTCTCGCAGAGAGTCGACGGCTCCTACGACTTCAAGGGCTCGCGCTCCAAGGCCAGGCTCTTCGACAGCTATCTCAACACCGAGGACCCGCAGTTCAACCCCGAGAGCACGGTCGTGGCCGGCGCCCTGGTCAGCCGCCAGCGGCGCTGGCAGAACACGGCGGGCGCCTCGGCCGAATACTTCCTGGGCGAGAAGTTCTTCGCGGGCGCCGACGCGCAGGACACGGTGAGCAAATACATCACCGCCCTCATGGGCGCCACGCTCAACCGCTCCGAGACGCTCTTCGGCGTCAAGTCCGGCTACAAGGTCCAGCCCAAGACGCGGGTGTACCTGGCCCTGCACCGCCAGCTCGTCCATTACAGCGCGGGCAGCGGCTTGGACCGCGTCGCCAACCACCGCGACTGGCTCGCCGACGCGGGCGTGGAGGGCGAGTTCACGCCCAAGCTCAAGGGCAAGGTCCAGACCGGCATGGGCTACCGCGAGCACGACCCGGACAACGCCTTCGCGCGGGCGCGCCCCATCACCCGCAACTGGACCGTGCTGGTGGCCCTGAACTTCAAGCCCACCGAGTCCGACACGGCCCAACTGCAGGTCAGCCGCGCCCTGGTCGACGCGATCACCAGCGGCAACTTCTACATCTCCAACGGCGCCTCGCTCGACTTGTCCCACAAGTGGAACAAGCTCACCACCGGCGTCAACGGCGGCGTGCAGATCGACAAGTACTCCGAGACCACCACCATCAACGGCTACACCGCCCAGCGCCGCGACGACACCTACACGGTCGGAGTCAAGGCCGGCTACAACATCCAGAAGTGGCTGACGGCCAGCGCCTCCTGGGCGCACATGGCCCGCTATTCCATCTTCAGCCGCGAGTATAACTTCGACGACAACAAGACCGGCGTGGAGCTCAAAGTCTCTTTCTAGTTCCTCGAAAGGACCCCGCCGTCACGCAAGGCCCGGCTCGCGAGCCGGGCCTTCCCGTCCCGGGGCGGCCGGACAAATCTGATATAATGCAGCGGCGAACATGAGCAAGTATTTCCTTCCCTTCCTCTGCGCGGTCATGGCCTGCGCCGGCCCCCAGACCGCGGCCGGCCCGCAGTCCGCTGCCGCGCCCGCGAAAGTCGCCGCGGCCAGCCAAGAGCAGGCCGAAGCGGCGGCCTTGGCCTCCATGATGCAGAACTTGCAGTCCTCCAAGACCGACTACAAGATCGGGGGCGCGGACCTGCTCGACATCCAGGTCTACCAGCAGCAGGACTTGAGCCGCCTGGTGCGCGTGAGCCAGAACGGGACCATCACCTTCCCGCTCATCGGCACGGTCAAGGTGGGGGGGCTCTCCGCGGCCCTGGCCGAGGAGGCCATCTCCACCAAGCTCAAGGGCTACCTGATCAGTCCTCAGGTCAGCATCTTCATCAAAGAATACGGCAACAAGAGGGTCACCGTGCTGGGCGAGGTGAAGAATCCCGGCTCATTCGAGCTTCCCACCGAGGCCAAGCTCACGGTGCTGGAAGCCGTGTCCCGGGCCGGGGGCTTCACCGGCATCGCCGCGCCCGACCGCACCAAGGTCATCCGCAACGTGGGCGGCAAGAGCCAGACCTTCACCATCACGGTCTCGGACATCACCTCGCGGGGGCAGAAGGACAAGGACATCCCGCTGGAGCCCGGCGACGTGGTCTGGGTGCCGCAAAGCTTCTTCTGACCCCGCCCGCCCCGCATCTTCCGTAGTCGATCCCGCGTCGAGCCATTCATAAGGGAACTTTTCCAGCTCGGCCTCGTATGTATATCATGGGGAGATATTCGCCGCCCGCCCCCGCGGAATTCACCCTGGCCCTCTCCAACGACGCGCGCCATTGCGACCCTCCCGTCACCATCCACATGGCCGTCTTCAAATACCAAGGCCATGACCTGCTCATGGTCGACGTCCCGGAGGGAAGGCACAAGCCCCATGGCTGCGCTGCCGGATACTTCCTGCGGGCGGGGCCCAACAGCCAGAAGCTCAATCGCGACGAGCTCATCGAATTCGTCCGCGCCCTCAAGCCCGCGATCCCCGAACGTCAGGACTGCCCTGATTTCAGATATCCCGCGGACTTCGACGGCCGGGGGTTCCGGTCGTTCCTGCGCCTTTCCGGCATCTCCGCCCCCGGACTTTCCATGGAAAAGCTCCTGGTCAATCTCGGCCTGGCGCGCCGCGAAGGCCGCCGCCTGGCGGTCAACAACGCGGGGGTCCTGTTCTTCGCCAAGCAGCCCGCGCGCTTCCTGCCGCAGGCCCGGGTCACCTGCGTCCTCTTCCAGACCCCGGAGCGCTCGCGCATCCTGGACCGCCAAGACCTCGACGGCGGCCTGCTGGATAACCTGCGGCAGGCCGAGATATTCCTGCTCAAGCACCTGCCGGTACGCTACGAGATCCGGGGCTTCGACCGCATCGAGCATCCGGAATTGCCCGTGGAAGCCCTGCGCGAAGGGGTGGTCAACGCCCTCATGCACCGAGACTACTCGGTCCGGGGCGGCAACGTCTTCGTCGAGATATTCCCGGACCGCGTCGCGCTCGTCAACCCCGGCGGCCTGCCCCCGGGGCTGGCGCCGGAGGATTTTGGGACCAAGAGCGTCCACCGCAACCCGCTCGTTGCCGACCTCCTTTTCAGGGCGCGCAAGGTCGAGCGCGTCGGCACCGGCATCCGGCGCATCAGGGAGCTGCTCGCGGCCTCCCGATGCCCCGAGCCGCGCTTCGATTTTACCTCGTTCTTCGAGCTGAGCCTGCCCCGTTCCGTGTCCGGAGGGGGGCAAGTCGAGGGGGGCAAGTCAGGGGCAAGCACGACGAGAAGGACGACCGCCTTGGGCAAGGTCACTGTAAAGGTCCTAGAAAAGGTCACTGTAAAGGTCCTAGAAAAGGTCACCGCAAACCAAGCCAGGATACTCTCAGAAGCAACCGCCAATCCGCGCATAACAGCCAAAGAGCTGGCGATCATATTGGGGATTTCCGAAAGGAAGGTAAGAGCAAATATCAATAAGCTGAAGGTAAGGGCCTTGATGAAGCGCGTCGGCCCGGACAAAGGCGGGCATTGGGAGGTCTCCGTTTAGCCGCCCATCTTCCCCATTGGCACAGTCCCCAGGCCTGCCGCCGTTGCGAATTCGGCGCTGACGGCGCCGAGTCTGCCCGCCTCCAATATGAGGGGGGCGGCTTTGCCCATCGGGGGTGGCCTTGCCGCGTCAGCTGACCTTCCGTTGCCATCTATCGAACCCGTATCCTTGGGCACACGGATCGTAATCCGCTCTGCCGCTGGGTGCCCTGATAAAAATGGGGGAGTAAATGGGGGAGTAAGTGGCGGTGTAAATGGCGGTGTAAATGGCGGTGTAAATGAAGGAGTAAAAGTCCTATTGGCCTATATTGGACAAAATCCTGGACAAAGCGTTCCGGACTTGGCACGGAAGATGGGTTTGCCCCCCAGAACGATTGAGAGATGGTTGCGCCGCCTTAAGACTGAAAATAAAGTCGTATATAGAGGGAGCCCGAAAACAGGGGGCTACCACGCCGTCTAGCCGCAGGATCCGAGGTTTTGGCCAGCAGGGTGTCGATGATGCCTGTCTTGTTCCCGTCGCCGCCCTCGTGCCGCGCGGAGCGGATGTCCAATGCCAAGACCCCCGACCTTCATCCCCGCATCTTCCGCAGCCGATCCTTTCATAAGGGAACTTTTTCGGCTCGGCCTCGTATGTATAGTAGGCCGCCGACTGATAGGATTCAAATCACGGGGCGGACTTTATACCAAGTTATAGAGACTTATAGCTCTTTTGTCCTATAAGTCTAAATATCTTGCAAATAGTTGGGCTCATCATCTAGCGGCTTTCGCTACAAGGAAGCCTCGCCGGGCGTGCTGCGCTGCCTTAATCTTGACGAGGAGGCCCCTCTGCCGTCCGACCTGGCCAAAGGGGCCAAGACCTATGACGAGCTCAAAGGCCATTGATTGAGGCCATGTCCCAGTTGAAGAAAGCCAGCCATCCGACCCATGCCGAGTTCGCCCTAGCCCTCTCCAGTTGGGAGGGTCAATTCCTTGAATTCAAGGAAGCCATTTCAGATTCCCTGGCTCGGGAGCTGGTGGCCTTCGCCAACGCGGAGGGCGGCCGCATCTACATAGGCGTCGCGGACGACAAGAAGGTCAAGGGGATCGCCGTGACCAACCGCCTGCTTTCCCAGGCGCAGGACCTTGCGCGCCACTGCGAACCCCCCGTGGAGATCCATGCGGCGGCCTTCAAGTATGAGGAGCGCGACCTCCTCATGATCGATGTGCCGGAAGGAAACCACAAGCCCTATGGCTGCTCCGCCGGCTACTTCCTTCGCAGCGGCCCCAACTGCCAGAAGCTTAATCGCAACGAGCTCGTGGAGTTCGTCCGCGCGATCGAGCCGGTCATCGCGGAGCGTCAGGACTGCCCGGCTTTCAGGCACCCCGAGGATTTCAGCGCGGAGGCATTCCAGGCTTTCCTCCGCATGTCCGGCGCATCATCCGGGGGACTGTCCACGGAGGACCTGCTCGTCAACATGGGCTGCGCGCGGCTCGATGGTCCGCGTCTGATCCTGAACAACGCCAGCGTCCTCTTCTTCGCCAAGAACCCGGTGCGACTGCTCCCGCAAGCCCGCGTCGCCTGCGTGCTTTTCCAGACCCCGGAACGCCTGCACATCCTGGACCGCAAGGACCTGGAGGGCGGCCTGCTGGACAATCTCCAGCAGGCCGAGGTGTTCCTTTTGCGGCACCTGCCGGTGCGCTATGAGATCCGCGGCTTGGACCGCGTCGAGCACCCGGAGTTCCCGGTGGCGGCTCTCCGCGAGGGGCTGGTCAACGCTTTTGCGCACCGGGACTACTCGGTCAGGGGCGGGAACATCTCCATCGAGATATTCCCGGACCGGGCGGCCATCGTGAGCCCCGGAGGCCTGCCGCCGGGCCTGGCGCCGGAGGATTTCGGCAGGCGCAGTCTGCACCGCAACCCGCTCATCGCGGACCTGCTTTTCCGGGCGCAGAAGGTGGAGCGCAGCGGAACCGGCATCGGACGCATGCGCGCTCTGCTGGCGCAGAGCAATTGTCTGGAGCCGGCATTTCACTTCACCTCGTTCTTCGAGCTGCTTCTGGCGCGCCGTCCTGCCTCGGGGGGGAAGTCGGGGCCAAGCGGAGGGCAAGCGGAGGGGCAAGCGACAAGGGAAGTCGCGGTGCTTCAATATGTCCGCGAACATGGCAGTATCACGAGGCGGCAATTTGTCGGATTGACCGGCAAGAGCGGAGAAACCGCCCGCAGAGAACTTGGGGCGCTGGTTCAGGCTGGCCGGCTCGCGAGGGTGGGACAAGGGCGCAGCGTGAAGTATGTGGCCGGGATAAAGGAACTTGCTGATTAGCTTGTCGATTGCTTGTGGATTAAGTTGTCGATTTGAAACGCTCGCGACTAATCATCAACCGATTCGCCGCAATCATCAACTGGCGGAAGGGCGACAAGTCGCTCAGGAGATAGCGAGGGCCATGTTTTGTTCCCTCCGCCGCCCCCTTGCCGCCGTCCCGAACTCGGCGCCGAAGGCGCCGAGTCTGCCCGCCCCCCATACGAGGGGGGGCGGGCATTCCGTCGGGGGTGGCCTTGCCGCACCGGCCGAATGTCCAATGTCAAGACCTGACCCCCTAATTGGTACAATGTCAATCTAGGACTTATATATATTCAATCGCGAGAGATTATGATGAATGGCAATCAAGAAGTCGAAGAAGAATTGGACCTGACCCATTACCTTGACGTCATCCTGCGCCGGCGCTGGATCGTGCTCTCAGCCCTCGCGATCATCTTCACCTCCACGGCCCTCGTCACCTTCACCACCCAGCCGGTTTACCAGGCCAGCTCCTTGCTGGTCATCGAGAAGGAGCGCGCCACCGGAGGGGAGGCCTACGCCGGCGGGGCTTTGATCGAGAGCAGCAACGACGACTACTACCAGACCCAATACAAGCTTCTGCAGAGCGAATCCTTGACCCAGAAGGTCTTCGACGACATCGGCCTGGCCAAGGAGCCCGACTTCGCCGGCCCAGGCGGCATCGGCGCGTTCCGCAGGGCCATCACCATCTCGCCGGTTTTGCGCTCCCGCTTGGTCTATGTCCGCGTGCAGTCGCACGACGCCAAGCTCGCCGCGCGCGCCACCAACGCGTTGAGCCAGACTTTCGTCAACCAGAACCTCGCCAACCAGCTCTTCATCTCCAAGGACATACTGCAAGCCCTCCAGATCAACGAGGACTCGCCCAAGGCCCGGCAGGTCTATGAGGCCCTGCCCGCGGTAGTCAGCAACACCTTGATCCAGACCTTGAAGGCCGAGTACGCCAAGCTCGAGGCCCAAAACGCGGAGATGTCTCAAAGATTCACGCCCCAGTACCCGGCCATGATCTCCTTGAAGTCCAACCTCAACGCCATCAAGGGGCAGATCCAGTCCGAGACCGACAAGGTCGTGGCCAGCGTCAAGACCCAGCTCTCGGGCCAACTGCAAGGCAACAACGTGCGCATCGTGGACCCGGCGACCGTCCCGGGAGGCCCCTTTAAGCCGAAGAAACCCAGAGCCCTGCTCCTGGGCCTTCTGGCCGGCCTGACCATAGGCCTGATTCTGGCCTTCATGGTCGAGACCATAGACCAATCCATCCGCACCCAGGAGGACGTGGAGAACAAGCTCCGCCTGCCTTTCCTAGGCCACATCCCCCTGTCTGGGCAGACGGAGGGGCCCGTGTACCAAGCTTTGCTGGCCAAGGAGGTCTCGCTCTCCAGCGAAGCCGTCCGCAACCTGCGCACCATGATAGATTTCGCGGGCGTGGCCCAGAAATCCCGGATGATGCTGGTCACCAGCGCGGTCAAGGGCGAGGGCAAGAGCTATCTGGCCTCCAACCTGGCCGTGACCTTCAGCCAACTGGGAGAGAAAGTCCTTTTGGTGGACGGGGATATGCGGCGGCCCCAGGTCGCCAGGAATTTCAGCGTTGCCTCCCAGCAGGGCCTGAGCAATTTCCTGGCTTCCGGAAACGATGTCTCCGAGTTGCCCGCCCTTCTGCAAGCCTGCGAGATCCCGAACCTCAAGATCCTGCCTTGCGGCCCGCGGCCGCCCAATCCCGCCGAGCTCTTGAACACGCCGCGGCTGGCCGCGCTCGCCTCCTGGGCCAAAGCCGCCTTCGACCGCGTCATCGTGGACTGCGCCCCGATGTTCCCCATCAACGACGTGCTCTTGTGGGGCAGGCACGTCCCGGCCGTGGTCTTCCTGGTGCGCTACGGCCAGACGCGCGCGCCCATCATCCGCAACGCGGCCCAGAAACTGCAGGCCAGCAATATGAGCATACTGGGGGTGGCGTTGAACGCTTACACGCCCAGCGGCCTGGCCTACTCTCACTACGGATATTATTATCAACAATACTACCGCGCCTATCATCACGACACGGCCTCGGCAAAGACCTCCTGACCGGGCCGTGATGCGGGACTCGTCGCGCTGGGCCCCCCCGGAATGGTTGCTCGAAAGCCTCTTGCTTTCAGCGGTCGTGTTCGGGCCGCTGGCCTTCGGCGCGGTGGAGCCGTGGTCCGTTGCGGTCCTGGAAGGCCTGCTCTTCACTTTGGGCTTGCTTTGCCTATGGCGCGGTTTCAGATCCTGGGACCACCTGGCCTATAAAACCTTGGTCCCGGCCGCGGCATTCATCCTGCTGATCGGCGTACTGCAGTATCTCAATCCCCGGCCGCTATCGGCGCCGGCGGGGCTTCTGCCTGCCACCGTTTCCAGGACGGCGACCGGCCGGGAACTGGTGCTCTGGAGCGCCTACGCGGTCCTGCTCTTGTGCGTGCCCCAGGTGCTCAGTTCCCGCGCCGCGGTCAGGCGCTTCGCCTGGACCGTGCTTTGCCTTGGAACCGCCATCGCGATCATCGGGATCATCCAACGGGGCACTGGCAATACCGCCTATTTCGGCCTGCGCCCTGTCCGCCACCACGCGGAACCGTTCGGCCCGTACACCAACAAGAACCACGCGGCCTCCATGATGGCAATGTGCGCCTGCCTGGGCTTTGGAGTCGTCTCGACGCGCCTGCTGCGCCTGCGCCGAGAGGCGGGCATGGGCCGGCTCTTCGATCTGGCGGCTATACAATGCCTGCTCTATTTTCTGGTCGCGGTGACGCTTTTCGGGGTCATCCGGGCGGGTTCGCGGGGCGGGACCCACGCCTTGGTCGCGGCCGTCTTCGTGACGGGCTTGCTGGCCGCGAGCTTCGTGGAGAGGCGGTGGTTGCGCTGGCTTTGGCGGGGTGCTTTGCTCTGCGGGGTGGCAGGATTCGGCGCTTTCGTCTGGGCGCATCAGGCCTGGATCGGCTGGGTTCTGCAGTCACCTGACAACGCTACGGCCTACAGGCTGTCTATGTACGAGTCCGGCTGGCAGATGTTCCGGGATTTCCCGATTTTTGGCGTGGGGCTGGGAGGGATCAAGGACTCCTTTGTTCCTTACCAGGACAGCCTTATCCCCGGCTTGGTGGACCATATCCACAATGACTGGCTGGAAGTCCTGCTCCAGACTGGGCTCGCGGGCTTTGCGGTTTTGGCGCTGGGCTTCGGGGCCTTCCTGTGGCGCGGCACCCGAGAGTGGCTGGCATCGCCTTCCAGGGAGGCGCGCCTGCTTGCCGCTGGTGCGCTGGCTGCGGTAGCCTGCTTTCTGTTCCAGTCTTTGGTCGAGTTCAATTTTCAGATTCCGGCCAACGCGGTCTTGTTCTTGTCGGTCCTATCGTTGCTGAATGCTCAGGGGCTGGTGGCGAAGACGGGCCATGACTAAGCGCGACCCAAAGGGATGCTTGATAAGATGAGGACCAGAAGGGTTCTCATAAACTTTACGCTTATGGCAGGTTCTTCCCTGCTCGCCTGCGCAATGCTCGAGTTGGGATTGCGAGTGATTTATGGGAATCCGCCGAGCTTTGTGTATCCACAGGCCAGCCATGTCGTAACCGAATACAATTATCAAAAACTCAAGCCGAATCAGACAGGCACGTATACGCTCAATAAGCCGGTACGTGCGAACTCCTACGGCTTTAGAGATTTTGAATGGCGCGTGCCAAAACCCGCCGGCATCTTTCGAATTATGGTAGTGGGAGATTCAATGACTTTCGGCGTTGGAGTTCGAGGCGAGGACAGTTTTCCGAAAATATTAGAAAGGCAGTTGAAGAGAGATTTTGGAAATGTTGAAGTGCTTTCCGCTTCCGTCCAGGGCTGGGACACGTGGCACGAACTGGAATTTTTCAAGAGAGAAGGCTTTGCCTACGGCGCGGATATCGTGGTCATCGGGCTTTACATGAATGATTTCCGCAAGGGACCCTTGCCTCCCCCGGAGATGACAAGAGAGGGGCTGATCGAAAATAGGCAGCCCTGGCTGCAATGGCTGCCGTACAAGTACATTTTTCTTTTCAAGCGATCGGCATTGATATTTTACGTGCGCCAACGACTCGAGACTTTCGGCGCCAGGGGCACGAACCGTGGGACGATGCTCCTGCGGAATCAGATTGTCGCTGAGAAGGATGAGGGTATTACCGCGGCGTGGTCTTATATTATGGAGATCGCGCGGTTGGCTGAAAGGAACGGCGGCAGGGTGATTTTGGCGCCTATCCCGAGTCTCAGCCTCTTTTTGCTATCGAGAGGATCTGTAGGGTACTTGGACTATCTTCGGCAGCAGAGCCGAGACAATGGGATTGAATTTCACGATTTGGCAGAGGCCTTTTGGAAACATCCGAATCCTGAGAGATTATACCTTTACCCATGGAATATGCATCTGAGCGTGGCTGGCCATGAACTGATCGCCGACCAATTAGTCGATGTGCTTAGGAAAGCAATCGTGAAACGAGAAAGGAAAGCCGGATCCGCACAACTAATGAGATGATTTTCAAAGCACTCCCCCTGCAAGGTGCCTTTTTGATTAGGCCGGAAAAGAAAGGCGATACGAGAGGGCGATTCTTCCGCATTTTCTGCATGAAGGAATTTGCACGAATTGGGCAAAAGAAGCCATTTGCTCAAATCAACCATTCACAGACTGCCAAATCCGGAACTGTCCGAGGGCTGCATTTTCAATATCCTCCAGACGCAGAGACGCGGCTTGTCAAATGCATCCGGGGCAAGGTATATGATGTTGTTGTTGACATCCGAAGAGGTTCGCCGACCTTCCTGAAGTGGCACGGCGAGTTCTTAAGCGCCGCGAATTCATGCATGCTGTACCTGCCGGAAGGTTTTGCCCATGGCTTCCAGACCATGGAACCCAACACCGAACTCATATATTTTCACACCGGGTTCTATGCGCCCAAGAATGAGGGCGGCATAGGGTGTCAAGATCCGATCCTCGGAGTCAAATGGCCACGCCCAATAACGCACCTATCGCGACGGGACCAATCCCACAGGACATTGTCTGCCGATTTCCGGGGGATCAAAATATGAAATGCCGTTTTTGCGGCAATGCCCTTTCGCACGTATTCCTGGACCTGGGGACCTGCCCGCTCTCCAACGCCTTTTTGTCCAAAGAGCGTCTCGACCTGCCCGAAGTGTACTATCCGCTCAAACTGTTTACTTGCGACAAGTGCTTCTTAGTGCAAGTCGCCGAGCAAAAGGCCGCTCGCGACATTTTTTCCGGCGATTATATTTACTTCAGCTCCTATTCAAAACTCTGGCTCAACCACGCCCGGAACTATGTTGCAATGATCAGCCGGCGATTGGAGCTCAACCAGTCATCACTCGTAATCGAGGTGGCCTCCAATGACGGCTACCTGCTCCAGTTTGTCAAAGAAAAGGGGATACCGTGCCTGGGCATAGAACCCGCCGCCAGCACAGCCGAGGTCGCTATTGCCAAGGGCATCGATGTCGTTCAGGATTTCTTCGGTACAAGACTTGCCCTCCAATTACGGCAACAGAACCGACAAGCTGATTTGCTTCTGGGCGCGAATGTGCTTGCGCATGTGCCGGACATCAATGATTTTGTGGAGGGAATCAAAATAGCGCTCAAGCCTGGCGGCACAGCCACCATGGAATTTCCACACCTTCTCCAGCTCATCGAGGACAACCAATTCGACACCATCTATCACGAGCATTTCTCATACCTTTCATTTCAGACCGTGCTCAATGTATTCGCCGCGCATGAGCTCACGCTATATGACGTGGAGGAAATGCCCACACATGGCGGCTCGGTGAGGGTCTATGCTCGCCACGCATCGAATCAGGGCCTGCGCGTCTCTCCCGCCGTTGATCAGCTGCTCGACAAGGAGAAAGCGCATGGCATGCATCAGATTGAGTATTACTGCGGATTCCAGAAGAAAGTCGACCGAGTGAAGTATGACTTCGTAAGCTTTTTGATTGCGGAGAAATTGAAAGGACGCAAGATTGCCGCTTACGGCGCCGCCGCAAAAGGGAACACCCTGCTCAATTACGCTGGGCTAAAGAGTGACCTAATCGATTTTGTTGCGGATGCGTCGCCTCACAAACAGGGAAAATTCCTGCCAGGGAGCCGAATTCCGGTAGTCAGCGAGGGTTGGATCAGGTCGAACAGGCCCGACTATATCATCGTCTTTCCCTGGAACATCAAGAACGAGATAATAGACCAACTCAGCTATGTCAGAGATTGGCACGCAAAGTTCATCATCCCAATTCCCACTCTTGAAGTCCTATGAAAGTACTTGTCACAGGCGCCACTGGCTTTGTGGGCAGACATGTGATGAGGTGCCTTATCGAGAAGGATGTCTCCTTGGTGGCCTCTTCCCTTACAGCGGCTGAGGCAGCGGATTGCCAATGGCCAAGGTCCGTAAATTACCTCGACTGCGATCTTGCAAGACCGCGGGATGATTACTTCGATTTCTTCGGGCGCCCAGATGTCCTCATTCACCTTGCGTGGGCGGGATTGCCAAACTACAAGGAGCTTTTTCATTTTGAACAGAATCTGTTCAATGACTACCGCTTCATCAAGAGCATGATCGGAGCCGGCTTGCAACGCTTGGTGGTCACCGGAACCTGCCTCGAATACGGCCTGCAGGAAGGGATGCTGCAGGAAGATGGCATCACGATGCCGTCAACTGCCTATGGAATCGCGAAAGATTCTTTGAGGAAATTCATCGAGCAGTTGAGCGCTCATTCTAAATTCAACTTCAACTGGGTCCGGCTGTTTTACTTGTACGGCGAGGGGCAGCCCTCACACGCTCTGCTTCCCCAGCTAGATGCAGCCATCAGGCGTGGCGATACGGAATTCAACATGTCGGCTGGACAGCAACAACGGGATTATCTCCCCGTCGCGGAAGCCGCGGCGAACATTGTCAGGATTGCCTTGCAGGATCGAATTCTCGGCACGATAAACAATTGCAGCGGGGTCCCCATCTCCATACTTGATTTTGTAAAAGCGCGTCTTGCTGAGCGGCGAGCCAGCATTCGACTCAATCTGGGCCATCATTGCTGCCCCGATTACGAACCCATGCGTTTTTGGGGAAGCACGAGAAAGCTGACACAGGTTTTGCACAGCGAGTGAGCTGCAAGGGATTTTGTCGAGTTACCGAGAAAGCAAATGGCGCGAACAAACAGGAGGCGGGGGACAGAATTGACCAAGAAATTGCCGGACCCCATTGAACAATTCAATCGGGAGCGCGTTGCCAGAATTGCATCCTATAAAGACGACAAGCAGCTACAGGAAGCCGCTCACGCCTTCATGAAGGAAATTGTCAGGACCAATTATATTTTCAATTTCTCATGGCTCGGGCGCCCAGTCATTCAATTGCCGCAGGACCTTTTTGCCATGCAGGAGATCATATGGACAGTCAAGCCTGACTTCATCATTGAAACCGGGATAGCCCATGGCGGCTCACTGATTTTTCAAGCCTCCATGCTGGAACTTCTTGGCAAGGGCACAGCCATCGGCATCGATATCGATATTCGCAAACACAATCGCAGGGAGATCGAGCGCCATCCTCTCTCCCGCAGAATCAAGATGATTAAAGGTTCCAGCGTGGATGACACGGTGGTCTCCCAGGTCAAGAAGATCACTGCCGGGGCCAAAAGCCTCATGGTCACTCTTGATTCGAACCACACCCATGAGCATGTCCTTAAGGAGCTTCAGTTATACACCCCCTTGGTTTCCTTGGGGAGCTACTGCATTGTCGGGGATACCGCTGTCGAAGACTTCTCTAGAGAAATCCCGATAGTGGACCGCGCCTGGGGCCCCGGGGACAATCCCAAGACCGCGGTTCGGGAGTTTCTGAGGACCCATGACGAATTTGAAATCGATAAGGACATCGAGTCCAAGCTCTTCCTGACCGGCGCGCCTGATGGTTACCTCAAACGCATCAAGTAACGGGCATCCATGAAAGCCAAGATCAAGCCGCGAATAAACCTGGAGGGGCGCACCGCGCTGCAGACGGTTATCCCGATATCAACACCATTTGTATTATTCGTCGACCCGGCGAGCACCTGCAATTTTCGCTGCAAATTCTGCCCCACCGGTGATTCCGACCTCATCAAGAGCACAGGTCGCTGGCAGGGCCTCTTGACTATTGACCTCTACAAAAAGGTCATTGATGATTTGCGCGAATTCGACCTCCCGCTGAAGGTGTTGCGCCTTTACAAAGAAGGTGAGCCGCTGTTAAATGCACGCTTGCCGGACATGATCGACTACGCTAAAAAGAGTGCGCGGGTCAGTTATATTGACACCACGACCAACGGATATCTTCTGACGCCGGAGAAATCACTACGATTAATCGAGGCAGGCCTCGATCGTCTCAACATCTCGGTCAACGGCCTTTCCGAAGGCCAATTCCACGATTTCACGAGGGTCAAGGTGGATTTTGAGGCATACGTCCGCAATATTCGTTTTTTCTATGAGCACAAGGGGAACTGCGAGGTATGCATCAAGATGCCCGGCGACCTGCTGAGCACGACTGACAAGCAGTTTTTCTTTGATACCTTCGGCGATATTTCCGATAGGATTGCATTGGAGAATATTGCTCCCTGTTGGCCAGAATTCGATGTTGAGGACCGGATGTCCGTCGAGATCAAGAAAGGCATTTATGATAATCCACTCACCGATGTAAAGACGTGTCCCTACATTTTCTATTCCCTTTCGGTGAATTCTGACGGGACAGTCAGCCTATGCTTCCTCGATTGGGCCAGGAAGCTGATTGTGGGGGACACACGGAAGCAGAGTCTGATGCAGATTTGGAAGGGTGATGCATTATTTTCCCATCAGATTGCCCACCTATTTGGAAAGCGATTTGACAACCCAACTTGCAAGGACTGCGGACAATTAAGCCACTGCCTCCCTGATAATATAGATCCATATGCTCAGGAACTTGCCAAGAAATTACTTGCCCGTAGAAGAGCAGCATGAACATCCCGTGATTTACCAAGAAGCGAAGGACATTAATAAAGCCGCGCAAAGACTGCAAAGCCTAATTCAATCTCTCCGCACCAAAAAGCATATCGCACTCACCGTCGAAGTGTGCTCCTTGTGCAATTTGCATTGTCGCTTTTGCGATCTCCACTCAGGCCGGCTAAAGGATGTTGAGAACCAGAAAGGGCTGATGCGCGAGGAGCTTTATCAGGCCATCCTCAAAAACATTGCGAACCTGGGGTATAAGCTCAAAGTCATCCATTTTCAGGGTAATGGAGAACCCTTACTGCATCGGAATTTCCCCGAGATGGCCCGCATGGCCTGCGACATGGGAATTTCTGAGAGGTATGTGCTGGCAACCAACGGCACCCTAATGAATGAGGGTGTCTTCGATCGGCTCTTGAGCAGCGGGTTAAATGAGATACATGTTTCTCTTGATACGGCCGATCCGGCAAAATATCTCAAGGTCAAAGGAAAGGATTTATCCCGAAAAGTAATCGCAAACATCGACTACGCAATCCGTCGCATTTCAACCCAGCGACACCTAAAGTTGTTCATCAAGATTCCGGTTCCCACACCGGAAGGGGATTACGGCCTGACTGATGCGGATGCGAAAAATGCCATTCAGCGGTTTGCCAAGGTCGAAGCGCCCAATGTCGAAATAAAATTAATGCCGCTTGCACTACAGAATGACGGGCTGTTGCTGAAGAGGAAGGGGCATACACAACCCTGCGAGCAAGTGTTCTATATGGCTTACATTAAGTTCGATGGTCGCGTCTCAATTTGCTGCGTTGATATTCACGACGATTTGCACATTGGGAGGCTTCCTGACCAGTCTTTGTCAGAAATATTGACAGGTGATGCTTTGCGGAACATCCGCCAGACTCACATTGAGGGGAGAGTGAAGGGAATCCCTCTCTGCTATTATTGCGGAAGCCGGACCGCCGTTGATCTTAGCTCGCATGCTGACGAAATACGGAAATACATATGAAGGGCGCCAGTGAGAAGCCGCTGCGAATCCTTTTCATTGTGCTTCCATACCTTGTTCAGAGCAAAGAGAGGGCGAATAACAATACGCGGAGTGTCCTGGCCTTCCCGTACGGGGTGCTGTCCATTATTTCTTATCTCAACGCTAATGCGGGCGTCCGCCCGGATATCGCCATTTTGGATCTGAACCTATATCCTCCAGAAGACCGGTCCAACATTATTGAGCGACAATTGCGCACACAAAAGCCAAACATCGCCGCCATCTCCATGATGTTTGATCTATCGTATAGGCACCTTGCGTCGATATCTAAGCAGGTCAAAGACCATGACCCACAGACCCTGGTCCTCCTTGGAGGCGCGGCAGCCACAGTGTCCTGGAATATGATTCCTCAGGAGCAAGAGAATGTGGATGCCCTCTGTTACGCTGAGGGAGAATACACCTTGCGCAGGCTGGTGGAAGCTTCCGATTTTGCAGAGACACTGGCAACTGATTCTGCGTGGGTCACACGCCAATCATTGGCCGCCCATCAGATTCCACAAGGTCGATATGTTGACAACCTCAATGAGGTCATCAATATCGACTACGGATTGCTCGATACCAAGTCCTACAGCATGAAGGAGGCGTTCTCTCCGTTTTCATCCATCAGCCGCTCCACAGAGGTCCGGCAATTCTTTCTGGTCACCTCCAGAGGTTGTCCATTCAAATGTGTCTTTTGCTCTGAACCGTCATTCCATGGCAAGACCATGCGCTACGCGGATGTTGATGTCCTCATTGGGCATGTGAGACATCTCGTGAAGACCTATGGGATGAATGTTCTCACTATCTATGACGATCAGATCCTCTTGAATCGCCCCCGCGCCAAAGAGTTTTTTCGTCAGCTCGCCCAATTCAAGATTCGTGTCGAGACTCCCAATGGCTTGTCTGTAGCATTCATTGATTCTGAGATGGCAATGCTCATGCGGCAAGCCGGACTCGATACAGTTCCCCTAGCCGTTGAATCGGGCTCAGCCCGAATGTTGCATGACGTCATTCATAAGCCCTTGAGGCTCGACCAAGTGAAGCCGGTCGTAGACGCGCTCCATCGCAACGACATTTTTGTCCAAGGGTACTTTGTAGTCGGCTTACCAGGTGAGCGTGAAGAGGACCGCACGGAGACGGTGCGTTTCATTAAGGAAGTAGGCCTGGATTGGAGCGGCTTCAATCTGGCCACGCCACTGCGAGGAAGCGAGCTATACCGGATTTGCAGAGAGAGGGGGTATATCGACCCGAACTATGGCATCGGCGACCTGGGCATGCATGACTACGTTATCAGAGTGCCCGGCATCGACCCCGCATATATAAAGAAGCGCAGGTACCTTATGAACCTTGAAGTTAATTTCGTGGACAACTACAGAATGAGGGTGCGCGATTACAGGACAGCCGTGTTATGCTTCGAGGATGTCATCGCAAGATATGAGGACCATGCCTTCGCCCACTACTATCTCGCCAAAGCTTATGAGTCCATGGCGGGGGATGCCGAGTGCGCAAAGATGCACCATCGCCGATTCATCGATTTGGTCAACAAAGACGCCATGTGGCGAGAACACGCACAAGTGTTCGGTCTGCCCGTAGGAGAACCTCGAATTGGCACGCCCCACTCGAATTAAGGTAGTTCACGTCACGGCCCACCTCGGCGGAGGCGTTGGCAGGATTCTTTCACGTGTTACTGCGCAGCAAGCAAAGGATAATGCCGGCATAGAGAGCACGGTTGTCTGTCTTGAGCCGACAGAGAAAGGCTACGCTGAGCGTCTCATGCTCGAGGCTGGCATCAGACTAGCGGTGTCTCCGAAGCCAGACCAATTCGAAAACCTACTTCGTGAAGCTGACATAGTGCAGATCGATTGGTGGCCGCACCCCTTACATGCCAAATGGCTATGCACGAGAAGTGGCCTGCGCGCCCGCTTGATAATTTGGTGCCATACCTTAGGGTTGCATTATCCAGGGATACCTGCGACCTTGCCATTCTTGCCGCATGCATTCCTTTTCACCACTCCCGTTTCACTCAAGCTGGCGAACCTCAAAAATCCAAGATGCACGCCAGGAAGTGAAAACATTATTGATTTTGTGCATAGTTCCGGAGGGTTCGACGACCTCCCATCCACTTTGAAGAGCGCCCGGCCCAATCGACTTGTGTATGGCTATCTGGGCACGCTGAACTTTGCGAAATTACATCCCAATATAACGAGTTACCTGAAAGCTGTCAGCGTTCCAGATTTCTCCGTAGATTTTTATGGGGACACATCTTCGAATATGCAGCTTAAGGCCCTCGCAGAGGCCGCCGGGATTACAAAACGGGTGAATATGCGCGGCTATACTGACCACCCCTATGAAGCGTTAGCAGGCATGGACATATTCGTATATTTGCTGAACCCTTGCCATTATGGGACTACCGAGAACGCATTGTTGGAAGCCATGGCCTCCTCTGTTGTTCCGGTAGTTTTGAACAATCCTGTCGAATCATCCATTGTCTGTGATGGGAAGACTGGCCTTGTCGTTGATTCTCCAACCTCCTTTTCCAAAGCGATTTCCTTCTTAGCCGACAATCCAACTGAAAGGCTAAGGCTGGGGGCCGCAGCTCGACTTGAAACATTGTCGCGGTTCTCCCTGAAGTCAACGGCAGAGAAGTTGCGCGCGCATTATTGCCGCGTAATGGACATGGATAGGAGAGACTTTGAATTTACTCATATTTTTGGAAGCTCTCCATCAGAATGGTTTGCATCTTGCTTGGGAAAATATCGCCCCTTTTTTGATGACGCCGACGGTGTTTCTTTACGGGCTCAAAGACTGCAGAATCCTCTGCTTTATGAGAAATCAAAGAGTTCCGCCGCCCACTTCCTTCGCTACTTCCCAGATGACGCTCGCCTGAAGGCATGGACTACCATGTTGGAGAATGACCTTGCATCGATTAGCGCCTAATCTCAAACACGCCTTGTCTGCTGTTCAAAGGCTTTCCAGCAGTCGCCCTGCCAGACCCCCTCTGACAGGCGCCGAGGATGAGGTTGTGCTGTATGGTGCTGGCAAACTAGGCGAATTGGCCCTCAATTTCCTTACAGCGATCAATGTCCCGGTCAGGTATGCCATCGATCGCGCCGCACAGAAAGGGATGACGCTTGGTCATGGTATCTCTGTCCGCGGGTTAGCCCATAGGCCCAAGAAAGATCACGCCTTAATCCTGGTCACCACGGCAAGCGCACCATACACCCTCATCAAGAAGGAGCTGAATAGGCTTGGTTGGATGCGCGTCTTACCGTTCTACGATTTCGCGTTACAGTTCAACCAACAACATCCCCTTAATAACGGCTGGTTTGCCGGACCCCTAACCGCAGAAGACAAACTCGGCATCCGAACTGTCTTGGCCTCCCTGGCCGATGCGCATTCCCGCGCAGCATATCTGCAGTTTCTCGCATGGCGGCTGTTGCGCGAAGATTGGATTTATGATGGCGCACCCGTCATACCGCATGAAAGGTATTTCATTAAGCCGGTCATCAATAGCCTTACGGAGAATGAGGATTTCATCGATGTCGGAGCGTATGACGGCTGTGTGCTGTTCCAGCTATTGCAGTGTGTCAGGAACAGGCTGTCCTCCGCTCTGATGATAGAGCCGGACAGAAGAAATGTCGCCCGGCTGAGAAATTCGTTGGCTAAGTTGCATCCGGCTATCCGATCGAAGGTCACCATATTGCCAGTAGCCCTCTCTAATCTGACAGGTGAAGTCCATTTCAGCCATGGCTTCGGTATGGCATCACGTCTATTCGAGTCTGCAAAAGACTTAGTCAAGAGCATCAGATTAGATGATCTGGACGCCCCTGTATCCTTCATCAAATTGCATGTCGAAGGAGGGGAATACGACGCAATCCTGGGGGGACAAAAAACGCTTCGTCGCTGTCAGCCCATTGTCACAGCCACGGCCTATCATAACCGCAATGGGCTATGGAAGACTCCCCTGCTCTTGGCCCAGACCCTGCCTGAGCATACCTTCTATTTCAGACTGCATACATGGTGCGGAACGGGTGCCGTCTATTATGCACTCCCCCGGCACCGCTCACAAGCTCGAGACTACTTGCCTTGCTGATTTATGTAGCCGATTCCGAGATTCCGCTATGAATACTATCAAAACAAATATATTAGCCAACTTCTGCGGCAGTGTTTGGACTGCGCTGATGGGACTGGTCTTTGTGCCGCTCTATATACATTTCTTGGGTATCGAGGCATACGGGCTGATGGGCATCTTTGGCACAGTCTTGGCGCTCTTTGGATTGCTCGACATGGGGCTGAGCATCACCCTGAACCGGGAAATGGCACGACTGGCGGTGCAAGAAGGAAAGTCCCAGGAGATGAGGGATCTGGTGAGGACATTGGAGATTCCCTATTGGCTGATCGGCCTATTCATCAGCATCATCGTCATTGTATTGTCCCCGTTCATTGCCTACCACTGGGTGAACGCTGAAAAGCTGTCTCCCAAAACAGTGCGAACCGCCATCACGCTAATGGGATTGGCGGTGGCTTTTCAATGGCCGATAAGCTTTTACTCGGGCGGACTCATGGGACTCCAGCGGCAGGTCTTGCTAAACATCATCAACATTGTGATGGCAACCTTCCGCGGGTTGGGGGCAGTGTTGATCTTGTGGTTAGTTTCTTCCACAGTAGAGGCTTTTTTCCTATGGCAGATAGTCGTCAGCATCGTCAATATAGGATTGATAGTCTTTTCCCTCTGGCGAAGCCTGCCGCATGCTGCTGAGGCGCCGCGTTTCCGCCGCGAACTGCTGCTCAATATCTGGCGATTCGCCGCCGGCATGACCGGAGCCACCGTGTTGGTAACCATCCTCATGCAAATGGATAAAGTCATCCTGAGCCGCATGTTGAGCCTAACAATGTTTGGTTATTATGCCCTAGCCAGTACCGTCGCCATGACCCTAGGTCGTTTCGTCAGCCCGGTTTTCTCAGCCACTTACCCCCGATTGACGAATCTGGTCGCGTTGGGCGCCACGGAAGAGATTGTAAGACTGTATCACAAGAGCGCGCAGTTGATGTCAGTGCTCGTACTGCCTGCCGCCCTCGTGGTAGCGCTCTTCTCTAGGGAGATCCTGATGCTGTGGACCCGGAGCCCCGCAACAGCCGAGCACACCCACCTACTTGTGAGCATTCTTGTCATGGGCTCAGCCATAAATGGGATCCTAAACATCCCCTACGCGCTACAATTGGCCTCTGGGTGGACACGGCTTGTCGTTCTTGCCAACGTTGTGTCCGTTCTGCTCCTAGCGCCGCTCATGATTGTGCTTACAAAATGGTACGGCGCGGCGGGTGCGGCCAGCGTCTGGGTAATCCTGAATGTTGGGTACATGTTCATCAGCCTCCCGATCATGCACCGGCGCTTGCTGCCTACTGAGCAATGGCGCTGGTACTTCGAGGATGTCGGACGCCCTCTTGTCGCGGCGGTTGTGGTCGCTGTAATTGGGCGTTGTATCATCAAATCCGATTGGTCTCCATGGCTGCTCTTGGCAAGCTTGGGTACGGTGAGCGCAGGGACTCTTGTGGCTTCCGCCTGCGCCGCCAATCAGCTTGATGCGGTAGCGAGAGTAAAGTCGTTTTGGCTGCGTTTCAAATGGGATAGAGGATTCGTCCTGACCGCATGAATAACAATACCAAGAACCACCACTTCACCGTTGTAATACCGACGCGCGAGCGCTGCGACACATTAGAACATGCTCTCCATGCTTGCGTAATCCAGGACTACGATAATCTAGAGATCCTCGTCAGTGATAATTTCAGTCAGGATCGCACGCGTGAAGTAGTCGAATCTTTTAAGGATTCCAGAATCCGCTATATCAACACAGGCAAGCGGCTCAGCATGACGGACAACTTCGAGTTCGCGCTGTCGCATGTCCCGCCCAAAGGCTACGTCATATACATCGGTGATGACGATGGGCTTCTGCCCAATGCGATCCGTGCCATCAACGCCGTTATTGTTGAGACAGGGACACAGGTTCTGCGGTGGGACTTGGCAACTTATGCATGGCCGAATGCAGAGAACACCTATGCAAATCGACTGATTATCCCCTCTGTGGACTCAGGAACCACAATTCGGAATTCGGCGGACACGATTCAGAACGTATTGTCTTTCCAAGAGAACTTCATGTCCCTGCCCATGATGTATCTTAATTCGGCAATCGAGTATGGAGTAATAAAAAGGATAAAGGACTCTTCTGGAAGGTTCTATCATTCAATGACGCCTGATGTATACTCCGGATTTGCCATTGCTGGGACTGTTGTGAATTTTATTAATTCGAGTAGGCCCTACGTGATAGTGGGGATATCACATCATAGCAATGGACAAAGTGCGTCAGGTTTGTCTTTAACCGGGCCTGCAAAGATATTCTTGGCTGAAGATAATCTTCCCTTTCATCCCAATCTCGTTTTCTGCTTCAGTATGGATCAAGTTGTTATCGAGTGTTATTTACAGGCTCGGGATCATCTGCCACTTCCCTGGGGATTTAGGGTGGACATGGAGAAAATGATCTTCTTAATGATGAAGGACGCAGCCCCAAAGTCTCAAGACCTCTATATGTCAATTAAAAATGCTGTTTTGCAACTTGGGCAAATACATAACATCCCAGACGCTGCGCAACGGGCCATAGCCATCAATCCCATGAGGAAGCCTGGCTCCGGTCGAGAGCCAACATTCCGTAATTTCGGAAGGGCAGGTTTCCATTTGACACGTCTTTTGATAGAACATCTTCGCAGAGGGACTGTCTACATAGACTGCTCTTCTTTGAATGTCAAAAACATCTATGATGCCTCGCTTCTCTGCGGTCATATTCTTAGGCATAAAGATATGAGCATTCTTGGTTACTCAGTAGTGCTTCGATCCGCATTAGCTAACATTAATAGGCACTTGTTCCATAAGCAGAGCAGTCTTTGGAGACAAGCGTCGATGGAGGCCCTCGCTTGGCAGACAACACATTAGAGATGGTGTTGAGAGTGCCATTGGGACAATGGCGTGTCCATGATTGCGCCGAAGGATCCCCAAAATGATTGAAGTACTACAAGGGCCGGCACAGATTCAAGAGGCCGATGAGTTTCTTTCCAGGCACGCCCTGCCCAAGCACGCTTATAACGTTGAAAAGAATTGGGATCTTTTTCAACTTTATTCAATTGCAAGGCCCTTACCTTCAGAAATAAAGATTATAGATTTAGGCTGTGGAGGTCTATCAGCCTTAAAATTGTTATGCGCAATGGGATTTAAGAATTTATATGGCATAGATTTATATATGCCTCTCAAGAACTACTTCAGCCAATTTTTAATGATGCGGGATAAACGGTCTTTCAAAATGCCTTTCCATCTCCAAAAGGGGGATTTGACCAAAACCGGATTCCCGGACAAGATGTTTGATATGGCTGTTTGTGTTTCAGTCATAGAACATGGAGTGAACTTGGAGAACTTCTTTGTGGAAGTGGGCCGCCTGCTGAAACCCGGAGGAACATTATTCATTACTACTGATTATTGGGATCAGAAGATATTAATCAGCAAAAATAAGAAACCATTTGGGCTGGACTGGAAGATATTTTCTAAAGAAGAAGTCAAAGAGATGGTGGATGTTGCATATAAATATGGCTTTTCTTCTGACGACTCAACGTTGCCTTGCTCTTCGAATAAATGCGTTGCTTGGAATGGCCAGGAATACACATTCATCGTAATGGTGCTCACAAAACATATTTCCAGTGACAGCACGGCCGATGATATGGGCGGTTCACCTTCTCAAACCAAAGCACTCAGACGAGCAAAATAATACAATGAAACCGCCCTCGACAACTCAAGTCGCCACTGCGTTCCATCAAGGAATCGACAAAAACAGCAGGCCGAGGGTACTGACGGTTCTTCCGAGTCACCCATTTCCCACGAACACAGGGCTGCAGCTGCGCATGGTCAACAACCTGGCTCTCCTGCGCCGCCTAGGCTGTGAGAGCCGGGTCCTGCTGTTCTCGACCGAAGAGCACGCCCTGACGGCCTCCGACAACGGGCAATTGGCCCAATACTGTGACGGATTCATCCATGGCGGATGTCGAAAGCCTCAGACCAGCTTTTCCATATCATCGCTCATCGCGCATAAGTTGGATTTTCTCATTGGCGGGGCTCTGGGCTTGCGCGGCCGGCGATATCCCTTCTCCATGAGGTACGATGCCATCGGGGCAGAAAGGATCATCATTACCGAGGCTCTACGGACCGAAGCGGATTTCGTTGTCTTGCCTTCGTTCATGCTCCATTACGCCAAGGCCCTAGCTGATAAAGGCTTCAAAGTCATCGCTGATGCGATTGACGTATTGACCGACTTGACCTCGTCCCTGTTGGTCAACTATGGCGGCAAAGGCCGCGCCAGCAAGCTCGGGCTGCTAGCAAACCATCTAGCATCCCGCTCTCAGGAGCGGTTGTACTTGCCGGCTTGCGTTGAGATCTGGGCCACGACTGAAGCGGAGGCTGTTACCCTGCGGAGGATATCACGCGGCGTGAATTCAGTGGTCGTCGGGAACTGCATGGACGAGGATGCGGTCACGCCGAGTCCCCAGACCGAGTCGCATTCAGTAGGCTTCATCGGGACCTATTCCATGCTCCCGAATGTAGAGGCCGCTCTGTTCCTGGCGGAGAAGGTGTTCCCGCATGTTCTCAAGCACCGCCCCCAGGCGCGCTTGCGCCTTGCGGGAGCGCACATGCCGAGCGATGCCGCAGCACGGCTGAGCTCTTTCAAGCACGTCGAGCTCTTGGGCGCAGTCCCCGACTCCAAGGCTTTCTTCGACAGTTGCGCTGTGATCGCCTTGCCTATATTCGTCTATGGCGGCACCCCGCTCAAGCTGGTCGAAGCCATGGCGCGCGGCAAGGCCGTGGTGGTGAACACCCTTCTAGGAGCCCGCGCGCCCGTATCTGACGGCCAGGACCTCATTATCCGGGACGAACCGAATGCTTTTGCCGCAGCGATCGTCAAGCTGCTGAAGGACCCCGCCGAACGCGCTCGCTTGGGCGGCAACGCACGGAACACATTCCTCAAGGTTTGGTCCCGCAAGCAGGCCGAAGTTCTCTTGCGGCAACAGAGCATCCTGGCACGCCCCCTGACCTGACAAAATGAAGGAAACCACCCAGACCATGCCAAGCGTTCCTCATCAGGACCAAAAGACGTTGTCCATCGGCATCATCGGCGCCGGAGAGGTCGCGGCCAAGCTCCATCTGCCCGTTCTCACAGCCACGCCGGGCATCGAGGTCGCTTTTGTCGCCGATACGCGCGCCGAGAGCGCCAAGGCGGTCGGAGAGGTCTATGGGATCGATTGGATCGCTGTTTCAGGGGATGTTTCCTGCCTCCCACAGACTGATGTCGCCCTGCTTGCCGTTCCTGTGGGTATTCGCGCGCCCTACTACGACCTCTTTGCGCAGCGCGGTACCGCAGTGCTGGCCGAGAAACCGCTGACCGTCTCGTATGACGAAGCCCGGCGGCTGTGCGCGCTTTACCCGGAGCATAAGCTGGGTTGCGGTTTTCAGCGCCGGGCTTATGCCTCCGTGGCCGCGGCCCGCGCCTGCGTCAGAGAGAAAGCCTTCGGCCCGATCCGCAGTGTCCGAATATCCGAAGGAGCGAGGACGACCAAGACCGGGACCGACGCGCGCTTCTACGATAGCTGGTCGGCTGCGTCGGGCGGCATTCTGCGCGACCTGGGCTCCCATTCCTTGGACCTCGCATTCCATATCTCGGGGGCGTCCGAAGCCCGCGCGGTGAGCCAACAATTCTATTTTGACGACCTAATCGACAGAGAGGTCCACGCCCGCATGGTCTTCCGTGGAGACGGGGGAGAATTCGAGACCGACCTATTTCTCACATGGCTGGGTAGCGCGGATAACTGCTTGGAATTCCGTTTTGATTCGTGCATCCTTGCGATTCCAACTCGGGCGGAAAAACCAGCCCAACTGCTCGATCTCCAAGGCAAACCCCTCGGTGTCACCCTGACCTCGAACTTGCGCCAGGCAACGACCACGTACCAGGCATTCTATCTGGAATGGGAAGCCTTCATTTCTGGAGTCCGCAGCGGGACACCCTCATCCTTCTGCGCCTCGTCCTGTCTAGCCACGGTCCACATCGCAGAGGAACTCTACGCTGCCGGCAGGAAGAAGAAATTGTGAGGATCGGGATTACAGGTGCCAACGGCCAGGTGGGCAGCGAGGTCTGCCTGCTGCTCCAGGCCGTCCCAGGAATAGAGCTGGTCCCGGTGGTCCGCAACCCTTCGGGGTCGGCTTTCCTGCGGCGCCATGGCTTGGAATGCCGGCACGGCAGGATCGCGCAAGCCGATGAGGCGCAGCGCCTCATCGGCGACTGCGACGTGATCGCGAATTTTGCGCTGAGCACGAGCGGGCGCCCCAGCCTGGACCGGGAAATGAACCGCCGAATCACCCGCAACCTCGTCGAGGCAGCCAAGCCCGGAGCGCGGCTCGTTTTCTTCAGCACGATCATGGTATACGCACCGAACACGACTTTCGGACTCATCCCGGATGCCTATGGGATCGAGAAGCTTCTCAACGAACGCTTTTTTAAGAAGCTCTGCCGGGCTACGCGACATCAAGCCTATATCCTGCGGCTCGGGCATGTGCTCGGAGAACTTCAGAATATCACTCAGCACATCCGGCGTGAGCTTAAAGCGGGGCCGGTCATGCTCCCCGGAGGCGGATATCGAGGTTCAAACACTGTTTTCACGGCCGCGATCGCGGAGGCATTGGTCCGCATAGCCCATGGCGAAGTCCCGGCTGGGACGTTCGACCTCGTCTCATGCCCGCAGTGGAGTTGGCGCGATCTATACCTTCATTATGCGGAGCAACTGCATATTCCTGCTGATATCCGCTCAGGCGAGGAATCCAGCCGCTCCAAGCTTGCCGTCCCCAGCGCGCTCCTGCGCGGGCTCATGGGTCATTTGAGCCAGAACCAGTACCTCCGCGAACGGCTCTCATTCCTGCTCGGATTGCTGCCCGACAAGGTCAACCGCAAGGTCCAGATTCGATATCTTCAGAGCCGGGCCTTCAAAGAAATCGCCGCGCTGGCGCAGCGAGAGGACAGGATTGTCGCCCTGGATTGGCGGGGTTTGGATGTGCGGCCGGTGCCGGGGTTGGGGAGCACTCAAGATTCTCTGCATCGGTTCACTTTCCCGGTTCTGGATGCTGGACCGAGGCTATTCTTAGAGGCTAAGTCATGACCGTGGACCTGGGGCTGACCTTGGACGGCTCTTCGTGGCCTCTTTATGCCGCCATGCTGGGAATTTGGCTTTGGAGCCTGCGCTTGGTCCCGGACCTCCGCAAGCTCGGCTGGCAGGCCGTGCCCGTGTCGCTTTTCGGTCTGGTTTGGCTCGGATTCTTCCTTGATTTCGTCATGCGGTTCCCAATCCTCTGTTGGGACAGTTTCACTTTTGGGAACATGACGTCGCGCCTCGCCGAAGCCGCCCCGGAGAAGGTGAACCTTGCCCTGATCCTCGCCGGACTCTACTGGCTCTGCGTGTCCCTTGGCTTCGCTCTGGCTTCTCGAATAAGGGCGCCGAGCCCCTTGACTGGCCTTAGTGACTTCGCCGGACAGAACAGCGGCCGGCCCTCGCTTGCGTTGGCCGCGATTGCGACTATATGCATCATCCTCACTTCGGGGTTCGTCAATATTCCGAAGAGCCTCTTTACCCCCTTGGGCATCATGACGAGTCTCTGGATCATTCCCGCGAGTCTGGCTTGGTGGAACCACTTCCACGGCGCATCGGGCCACCTGTCCCGCCACCGATGGGGCCTGCTCTTGCCCGGCATCCTCCATGGGATTCTGAGCCCGTACCGAGAGAATTTCGCCCAAATCTTCATCGCGATCTGCATCGCGGCCTTCTACGCCGGACGCCGCTACCGACTTGCCCGTGTGGCCGCGTTGGGAGCTTTCCTCTTCCTGGCGGGCACCACACTCGTCGGCGCTTATCGGCAGGTCCTCTGGCAGGGCAAGGGCGCAGGCGAAGCCCTCGCCTACGCCGAGGCCGGCCACTCTTTCGAGAAGACCTCCGATGCCAAATGGGCCGAAGCGCTGCGGCGATTCCATGCCTTCGACTCGCTGCTTCTTACGACGCGTTTCGTGCCGGCGATTTTCCCATTCTCAGGACGGCCCATCTTCTTAGATTCATTGGTCCGCGGCCTCGTGCCGCGCGTGTTCTACGCGAACAAGGCCGGAAGCGTGCGGGGGACGGAATTCTCAATGACCATCTGGGGAGTCGGTGATGATACAAGTTCCCCGGCAGCAATCGCTCCCAGTATGCCCGGGGATCTCTTCGAAGCCGGCGGCGCTGTCTATGTCCTCCTGGGAGGTCTTGGCTGGGGGCTTTGCCTGGGCTTTCTGGAGGGCTGGAAGCTCAAGCTCCCTTCCCGGGCGGCCGCGGCCTTCACCGCATTGCTGGCAACACACTGCGCCGCGAGCGTAGAGCGAGACTTCGGCCATATGATTGCGGCGACCCTGCAATTGCTGATCGTGCTCTTCCTGGTCACAAAATTCCTGGCGCCCAAGCGGCTGCCGCGGTTTGTTCAGCCAAACATATCGGAGATGCCCCCCCGGCCCATCGCATGAAAGTCGCCATATTGCTCAATCGCAGTCATTCTTTGCTGCGCGCAGTCGGCAAGAGAATATTGACCACGGCTTTTCAGGCGGCCTCTCTCAAGAGCCTCAAGAGGTTCGTCTTGCCCGAGTACTACAGCTTCGCGGGGCTTCTGGACCCCGCCCCGCTCATCCTGGGCACCGGAGACCCCATCGACTGGGCCGCCTTGAAGGACCGCGAACTGCTCATCTGGGAGTGGGGCTGGACCGCGACGCCGGCGCGGACCATGCTTGAAATCAAGAACCGCACGGGGATCGCCGCGCTCATGTTCCCAGGGCCGCTGGACCGCTTCTGGCGGGAATTGAAACCGGAAGACCTGGAACTGCAATTCGAGGCCGCACAGGCCTGCGAAGCGATTGGCGCGATGCTCGAAGACACGGTCTCCTTCTATAAGACCCTCGTTCCGACCGCGCACGTCTTCCACCTCCCTGTTCCCATAGACACGGAAGCTCTCCGCGACTTTGCGGCCCCTACCGCTCAACGGGACCGCAAGCGAATACTCCTGACGGCTCCGACCCGATTCACGGGCCCTGCCAGCCAGCTGCCGATCGCTACTTTCGTCGCCTTCCGGCGGATCCTCCGACTCAAACCCGCGCTGGAAGGCCTCTGCTTTGTTTACGATGACGAGGAAAAAGAAGGCGCCCAGCGCGCCCTGCGCGCGCTGGGACTTTCCGGAAAGGTCGAGGTCAAACCCTACCTCCGACCGATACAGCGCTATCTCCAGACCGTGGCTCCTTGCTGGGCAGGGCTCTCCTTGCCCCACGGCCTTCTGCAGGGCCGCACGGCCATGACCTCGGCCTGCATCGGCATCCCCATGGTATTGAGCGAGGAGATCGAGACCCACCGCCGCCTATACCCAAAGACCTGCGTGCGCTGGCACGACACCGAAGCGGCCGCGAACTTGTGCTTGCGACTGCTGGAAGATGATACTTTCCGCAAGGATGTCGTTAAAGAGGCCGCGCATGGTATCGAATACTATTCAGTCGAGAACTGCCGCCGCCGGCTTGAAGCTGGCGCAAAGACGGCCCTGCAGCGGCGCTCCGGAAGACCCGCTTGAGGATCCTTTACACCGGCCCGCTCACACCGGCAGGACAGACCTGCGAGATGCGTCGCCGCGCTCTCGAACGGCTCGGCCATCAGACCATCCCAGTGGACTATGTGTCGTTGACGCGCGATTTGCCCGCGCTTTGGCGCAAGCTCCAGTGGCGACTGCGCGCCGGGCCGATGGTATCGCGCTATAATGACCAGCTCCTGGGCAAACTCGCTGAGCGTCCCGATGTCCTGTGGATAGACAAGGGGATGTTCGTCTTTCCCAAGGTGCTCTTGGCTGCCAAGCAAACCGGCAGCCGCATCGTGCATTATTCTCCAGACAACTACTTTCTCGGCCAGAACTCCTCCCGCCATTTCTGGAACGCGCTCAAGCTTTATGATCTCGTCGTTACGACCAAATCCGACAACACAGAGCGGCTGAAGGCCCGCGGGGCCCGATCCGTGGTGTTATCCGGCAATGCGTTCGCCCCCGAGGTCCACAAGCCGGTCGCTGATTGCGTGCCGACTTGCGACGTATCTTTCGTCGGCCGCTGGGAGCCGGAACGCGAGGATTGGCTGGCGCAGATTGCCGCGCTGGGAGTAAAACTCTCCGTCCGCGGGCCGCATTGGGAAAAAAGCCGAGTCGCGACCGTGCGCGTTGCGATCCAGCCGGCGTCGGCTTGGGGAGAAGACTACGCCCGCGCCATCTGTGAGGCCAAGGTCAACCTGTGCTTTCTTTCGCGGCTGGCCCAGGACCGCATCACCCAGCGCTCGGTCGAGATCCCAGCCTGCGGCGGCTTCATGCTGGCGGAGCGCACCGAAGAACACCTGGCTCATTTCAGGGAAGGAGCGGAAGCGGCCTATTTCGACGGGCCTGCCGAACTCTGCGACAAGGTCCTCTACTACCTCGCGCATAACGAGGAACGCCGCAAGATCGCCGCGGCCGGAAGGGCGCGGTGCCTGGCCTCCGACTACTCTTACGACGCCCGCCTCAAGCAGATCTTCGAGGCTCTAGAGGACGCGCCTTGACCGGGCCAGAACACGTCCTCATCTACCGCTGCGGCGCGATCGGCGACACCATCGTGGCCATCCCGGCGATACGCGCCATCCGTGAGCACTATCCCGGAGCGCGCTTCCTGCTCATGACCGCAAGCGGCGGCGAAGGAATCGTCTGGACCGACCGGGTCCTGCGCGAATTCAACTGGTTCGACGACGTCATCACCTACGAAACCAGCGAAATCTCCAACCCGCTTAGGATCTGGGGCGTCTTGGGGCGCGTGCGCCGCGGCGCCCCGGACATCGTCTTCTATCTGGCCAGCGAGAAGAACTCCCGATTCAAGATCCTGCGCGACCGCTTTTTCTTTCATCTCGCGGGAGCGCGCCGCTTCATCCCAGCCTATTCCGGAAAAGTCACCCTTTGGGGCCGCCTGAACAGGGCCCCGCGCCTGTACGTCAAAGAGACCGACCGCCTGCTGGCCGAACTTGCCCGGCAAGGCATCCCGGCCCCGACGGCCATGTTCGACCTGCCCATCACCCCGCGACATTCAGAACGGGTGACTGCGCTTCTCAAAGAGAGCGGCCTCGATCCCTCCCGGCCCTTGGTCGGCATGTGTCCGGGCTCCAAGCAGCCCATCAAGGTCTGGCCCGCCGAACGCTTCGTCGAGGTGGGGCTCCGCTTGATCCAGGAAGAAGGGGTGAACATCGTCATCGTGGGCGGCTCAGACGAAGCCGCCGTAGGCGCGCAATTGATGGACTTCTGGCCTGCCGGAAGGGCGGCCAACCTGGCGCAGAAGCTCTCGATTCTGGAGTCGGCCGAACTGCTGCGCCGATGCCTCTTCTATCTCGGCAACGACACCGGGGCCATGCACTTGGCCGCGGCCGTAGGAACCCGCTGCGTGGCCATCTTCGCCGCGCGAGAGCCCGCGCGCAGTTGGGATCCCTATGGGGACAACCATGCCATCCTGCGCAAGAGCGTCCCCTGCCAGAACTGCTACCTGCGCGAGTGCGTCAAGCAGGGCCTGCGCTGTCTAAAGGACATCACCGTGGAGGAAGTCTGGGCCGCTTGCCGCCGGATGCTGATCTACCGATGAGGAACATCCCATGTGCGGCATAGCCGGCATCCTGGGCCCGCAGGACAGGCAGGAGGGCCTGCGCGCTGTGACGGAGATGACCCGCGCCATGCGCCACCGCGGCCCGGACGGCTTCGGCGCCGAATGCGTGCCCACCTCAGAAGGCCGCAGCCTGTTCCTCGGACACGCGCGCCTCTCCATCCTGGACCTCTCCGAACACGCGGCCCAGCCCATGCGCGACCCCGCCACCGGCTCCTGGCTGGTGTATAACGGTGAGGTCTACAACTTCGCGGCCCTGCGCGGCGAGCTGCAGGCCATGGGCCGCAGCTTCGAGTCCACCGGCGACACCGAAGTCGTGCTCAAGTCTTTGCTGGAGTGGGGCCCCCAAGCCCTGCTGCGCCTGCGGGGCATGTACGCTTTCGCCTTCTGGGACGCCCGCAACCGCCGCCTCATCCTCGGCCGGGACCCCGTCGGCATCAAGCCCCTGCTTCTGGCGCGGATCGGAGATTCGCTATTGTTCGCCTCCGAGCTGCGCGGCCTGGCCGCCTCGGGCCTAGCCAAGTTCACCCTGGACCCCCTGGGGGTCCAATCGTTCCTGACCTTCGGCACGGTCATCGAGCCCGCGACCATCATCGAGGAGGTCGTCCATGTGCCGCCCGGCCACGTTGTGGTCGTAGACGCCCAAGGCCGCGCCGCCCCGCCGCGGCGCATCCTCGGCCTCGACGACCTGCTGGCGCGCCACGGCCGGGCCGACCGGGTTGGCCGCCCGGAGGCGGTCGCGCGGGTCCGGGGCGAGCTTACGCGTTCGGTACGCGAGCATCTGGTCAGCGACGTGCCGACCGGAGTGCTGCTCTCGGGAGGCGTCGATTCCTCCATCCTGGCGACCTTGGCCGACAGCGCGCAGGACGGCCGGGACATCCATTTCCTGACCGTGTGCTTCCCGGAGCGGGAGTTCTCCGAGCTAGGCTACGCCAAGCAGGTCGCGCGCGGCCTGCGCGGCCGCCATCACGCCGTGCACATGGACGCCGAAGACCTGCTCCGCCGCCTGCCCCCGGCCCTGGCAGCCATGGACCAGCCGACCGTGGACGGCATCAACACCTTCATCATCTCGAAGATCGCGGCCGAGCAGGGCATCAAGGTCCTGCTCTCCGGCCTGGGCGGCGACGAGCTATTCGGCGGCTACACCACTTTCTGGAAGGCCCCGCTGCTTTGGCGTCACCGCGGCCTGCTGTCGCGCCTGGCTCGCCATCTGCCCTGTGGCTTTTTGGGCAGCGAGACCGAATGGCTCAAGATGCGGCGGGCCTCGGAAGGCTTCGACCTGCGGGACGCCTATCTTCTCCAGCGCTCGATCCGCTGGAGCCCGCGGTCCTCGCGCATCTCCATCCTGGGGACCCTGCCGGACAACGCCGCGATCCCGCCCGAGGCCTGGGACCTCCTGGCCACGGACCACCGCCTCGATGATTTCCGCCGCATCTCGTACTTGGAATCCGTGTTCTACATGCGCAACCAACTCCTGCGCGACGCCGACGTGTTCAGCTCCGCCAACTCGGTCGAAATGCGAGTGCCCTTCCTGGATCTCGACTTGGTGGAGACCGCCTGGAGCCTGCCGGCAACGCTCCACTCCTCAGCCCTGCGGGGGGGCAAGCTCCTGCTCAAAAGCATCCTGGGCGAGATGCACCCTGGCCTGCCTTTGTCCCGCCGCAAAATGGGCTTCATGCTGCCGTGGGAGAAATGGCTGCGCGGCATGCTTTACGAAAGGGTTGCCGACACGATCCACACCACAAGCGCCTATCCGGGCGTTGGGGTGGAGCCCGGCGAAGGGCGCGAGATCCTGCAGGCCTTCATGGCGAACGACCCCGCGATAACTTGGTCGCAGGTGTGGTCCCTCTTTGTCCTGCTGGATTGGCACTCCCGCGTCCGTTCGAGCCTGCGCTCCTCATGAAGCCAAGGAAGATAGCGGTCTTGGAGGCCATCTCGCATTTGGGCGGGGCTGAGATCAGCCTCCTTGAGCTCGTGCGCAAGCTGAAGGGCGATTTCGCGTTCACCTTGATACTGCCCGAGGACGGCCCCTTGCGCCAAAAGGCGCTCGCGGCCGGGGCCGAGGTCCGGATCCTGGCCTGGCCTGACCGCCTCATGCGCCTGGGCGAACGGGCGTGCCGCTTCTCCGCGATGACGCTGGGCCGAGCCGCTTTGGCTGTGGGCGCCATCCCAGGTTTCGCCCGAGGCCTGAGCGCTTTGCTCGATGAGATAGGGGCCGACGTCCTGCTCACCAATGGGATCAAATCTCACATCCTCGGCGCCGCGGCAACGCGGGGCTCGCGCCGGCCTCTGATCTGGTATCTGCGCGATGGGCTGGAGGGCCGGACCCTCTCCCAACTGGCCCTGCGCGTCTGCGCCCGCCGCTGTGCGGGCGGGGTGGCCATCTCGCGCTATGTCGAGGGTGAGGCCCGCCGCGTCTTGCCGGCGGCTGTCCCGATACGCGTCCTTTACAACATCGTAGACCTCGAGAGGTTCCAGCCCAATGCCGCGCCGGCCACTGACCTGCGCAAAGCCCCTGGCGAGGTATGGTTCGGAGTGGTGGGCGCCCTGACTCCGCTCAAGGGCCAGGACCTGTTCCTGGAAGCGGCCGCCAGGGTTACGCGGGAGCTACCACAGGCGCGCTTTGTGATTGTTGGCGCGAATTTCTACCGCACCGAAGCCACTCTCGGCTTTGAGGCTGATCTGCGGCGCCGGGCCGAACAGCCCGATTTGAGCGGCCGCGTGCTGTTCTTGGGCCAGCGCGAGCATATGCCGGGGGTCCTGAGACGCCTGGATGTCCTCGTCCAGCCCAACCGGGGGCCTGAAGGGCTCGGCCGTTCGGTGCTAGAGGCCATGGCTTGCGGAGTCCCGGTCATCGCGGTGGACCGCTGGGGCCCGGCTGAGCTTATCTCGGACGGCCGGACCGGCCTGCTGACGCCCTGGCTGGACGTGCCGGCTTTGGCCAAGCGGATGCTTGAGCTGGGTGCCAATCGCGCGCGTTGCGCCGAGCTGGGCGCTGCGGGTCGGAACTGGGCTGCTAGCGAGTTGGAGCCCAAGCGCCTCGTAAATGCATTCCGTCAGTTCATGCAGGAGCGGATGAATGGCCGCTGAAACCTCGGCAGGGACACGCCGGCTGCGAGTTCTGCACATCGGCAAGTACTACCCGCCGCATTGGGGCGGGATAGAGAGCTACACGGAGTCCTTGTGCCTGGCGCTGCAAGACCGAGTGGACTTCGAGGTCTTGGTCGCCAACGATGGCCGAGTTGACTGTGATGAGAAACTGGGGGGTGTCCATGTCCAGCGATTGGCGACTTGGCTAAAACTGGCCTCGGCGCCGATTTGTCCGGGCTTGGCGTGGCGCATCCGAAAGACTCCCGCGGACATCGTCCACCTTCATCATCCGAATCCTTTTGCCGTCCTTGCCTATCTAGCCAGCGGCCATCCGGGGAAGCTGGTGATTTCTTATCACAGCGACATAGTGAGGCAGAAGATTCTGGGGGCGTTCTTTATGCCGATTCTGGGCATCGCTCTACGCAGGGCCTCAGCCATCATCGCCACGTCGCGGCAATATGTCGATTCATCTGCGGTCCTCCGAAAATATTCTGCCCGCTGTGTGGTGATTCCGCTCTCAATAGACCCGCGACGATTCGAAGAACGCGATGAAGGGGAGGTATCAAGAATCCGCGAGCGCTTCGGCCCACGGCTGCTCCTTGCGGTGGGACGTCTTGTCTCTTACAAGGGTTTTGGCTATCTGATCGAGGCGATGTCACGGGTGAATGGGCGGCTCCTTCTGATCGGAGACGGGCCATTGCGCCAGGAGCTGGAAACGCTGGTGCTGGTGCGAGGCCTGCGAGACCGAGTAAGCTTCCTCAGCAACGTCTCCGATTTGCGGCCGTATTACCAGGCAGCCGACGTTTTCGTCCTGCCTTCGATCACGAGAGCCGAGGCTTTTGGCATCGTCCAACTCGAGGCCATGGCCTGCGGAGTGCCGGTCGTCAATACGGCGCTGGCTACGGGGGTCCAATTCGTCTCCCCAGACGGACTGACTGGTATGACTGTGCCGCCCGGGGACTCAGCGGCCTTGGCTGGAGCCATCAACCGGCTGGTGGACGACCGCGGCTTGTGTGACCGCTTGGGCTCGGCTGGGAGACAACGGGTATTCCGGGAGTTCAGCTTGGGGGATACGGCTCGACGGACCCTGGACCTTTACGCCCGTGTCGCCAGAGGCTGATCAGTTTTATCGGAAGAGTCAGACGTGAGCACCGGCGCCGATTGCGCACGGTCGTGGCCAACGGCAAGGTCATGCACGCAAACCCGCTTGACCGTCTTGAGCAGGATCCCCATGTCCAACGCAAAAGAGATGTTCTTCACGTAGTACAGGTCGTAATGAAGTTTCTCAAGCGAATCGGCCGCGTTGCTCGTGGCGCGGAAGTTGACCTGGGCCCACCCCGTGATGCCCGGCTTGACCAGATGCCGCAGATGGTAGTGCGGGACCTGTTCCTCCAAGATGCTCACCTCGTGCACCCATTCCGGGCGGGGGCCCACCAAGGACATCTCTCCCTTGAGCACGTTCCACAATTGGGGCAGCTCATCCAGCCGATAACGCCTGAGGAATCGTCCGAGCCGCGTGATCCGGGAATCAGCCGAGCCCCCGTCGTGCAGGGGCCCCTTCTGGTCGGCGCCAGGCACCATGGTCCGCAGCTTCCAGACGAGGAATTCCTCTCCATGATAGCCAAGGCGCTTCTGCGTGTAGAAGGGAGACCCCAAGTAGATGAGGGCGGTCAAAGCGAACAGCGGCAGGCTCAGCAAAAGGCCGGCCAAAGACAGCGCCAGGTCCAAGGCCCGCTTGACGAACATGTAGGGCTCTTTGCCCTTATGCAGGACATTGGTCAAGAGCCATCTGGATTTGGCCGCGGATTCGGGCGGCACCCTGTGGAAGGTCTCCTCATAGAAATCCAGGAGAGTCCGCACCGGGATGTCTTTCGCCGTCGCGATCGACAGTATGGCGCGCCCCAACGAGGGCATCTTCTCCACCTCCTCGGCGACCACCACCAAGACATCGACGTCGCATTTCTTCTGCGTCGCGCAGGCGTCCGGATGCCAATAATCCGAGAGGCGTGCGCCTATTTCAAGCGCCCGCAGGTCCGGGCAAGGGACGCAGCGCATGCCGTAGAAGCCGCAGCGCGCCAACTCGTCGCGGATGATGGGGATGAGAGGATCGGAGCCCACGAACGCCACCCTCTGAACGGCGACCTTCTTCGAGAGCTGCCTGACCCAAACATGACGCCAGAAGGCGAAACCGCAGTGGCTCAAGCACAGGAGCAGGAGAAGGTGGGTCTTGGGGGCCAGCCCGAACAAGCCCGGCAACATGTAAAGCCAGCACATGGAGACCATGAAGTTGATCGCCATGGCCAAAGCGCTATCATTGACCAGCTTTGTGAGCGTCTGCATCCGCCGGAAATCATAAAGCCCCAACACATAGAAAACGACGATCCAGGAGGGGAACAAGATCGTGAAAGCGATGGCGTGCCGCAAGTAGAAGTCGGAGGGCACTGCTCCCATATGACGCAGCGCGAGCGCGAAGGCCAGCGCGAGATAGAGCAGCACGAAGTCGCCGGCGACCAGGATGGCGTGCCGCCAGAATAGCCGCATTTCTCAATTATAGCATTCCGACAGCATCCTGGACCGCAAATGCGACTTACCGCGCAAAACTCCTCGCCGGTTCCCTCCGCCTTGCGCCAATGCCTCGGCCGCCGGACCTTTCTTCAAGGCCTTTCCCAGCTCCTCCACCGCACCGGAAGCGGACAGGTCCACCCTGAGCCGGTAGCTGCCGATGCCCGAGCGCGAGCGGGTCCAGGAAGCCTCCTGGACCGTCCCTTCCACGAAAAGCCGGCCGCAGGCCGGCGGCAGAACCGCTTCGCATGGGCCGCACGGCCCCATCCAGACACTCACGAGATATCCAGCGCGCAGGCCCTCGTGTCTGGATGGTTGCGCCCGGCAAAGTGCCGCCGGGCGCTCGTTCAACGGCTCAGCGGCCAGCGCAAGGGAACTATTTCGCGACTCGCTCGTATATATACCAAGGAGCCATTGCCCACTCAGAATCAGCGAAACAGCCCCATGCCGGATGAAAACCAAACCTTCGAGCGGAAATCCCTCCGCTACGCCCTCGGCAAGCAAGACGAGGCGGACGGCCTCGCCTGCGATTGCGTCGGCCTCGCCAATGCCCGCGGCGGCCTCATCCTCCTCGGCCTGGAAAACGACCAAGACCAGCCACCGGCCGCTCAGCGGGTCCCCGACGACCTGCCCGAGTTCCTGCGCAAGCGCATCCCGCAGATAACCGTCAACGTCGGCCTCGAAGTCCGCAAGGCCCGGGCGGACAACGGCGGCGAATTCATCGCAATCCAAGTTTGCCGCAACCAGCAGACCATCGCGTCCACCACGGACGGCCGCTACTTCCTTCGCGTCTGCGACCAAACCCGCCGGCTGCTGCCCGATGATCTGGGCCGCCTCATGGCGGACAAGAACTCCTTCGTCTGGGAATTGCAGGCCTCCAAGGCCCGTCAGTCCGCCATCGACAGGACCAAGCTCGACGACTTCCTCGGCCGCGTGCACGCCTCGGACCGGGTCTCGGCTTTCGTAACGAAAAAGTCCGAAGCGGAGCTGCTGGAATACTACCTCTTCGCCAAGAACGGCCTGCTGACCAACCTCGGGGTCCTTTGGATCGGCCGCCGGGAAGACCGGGCCTCTTTGCTCCACGCCCCGGCCATCCAATTCATCAAGTTCGACGAACGCGAGCGCAAGGTGCGCAAGCTGGTCTGGGACGACTTCTCCCTCAACCCCCTGGAGCTCATCGAGGCCGTATGGCGCGATGTTCCGGACTGGCAGGAGTCCTACGAATTCCCCGACGGTCTGTTCCGCAAGACCGTGCCGCACTTCGAAGAAGCGGTCGTCCGCGAGCTCTTGGCCAACGCCCTCGTCCACCGGCCTTATACGCAACGGGGAGACATCTTCCTCAACCTCTACCCCGACCGCCTTGAAGTACACAGCCCCGGCCTCCTGCCCATCGGAGTAACGCCGCGGAACATACTCCACGCCTCCAGCAAGAGAAACCCCCACCTGGCCAAGGTCTGCTTCGACTTGAAGCTCATGGAAGGCGAAGGAAGCGGATTCGACCGCATGTACGAGCTGCTGCTTCGCAGCGGCCGGCGCGTCCCTGAGGTGCGCGAGGGCGACAACCGAGTCGTCGTCACCGTGTGGAAGAAGATCCTCGATCCCACGATATTGGATTTCATGTTCAAGGCGGACCAAGCCTTCCAATTGACCCAGAAGGAACTCATCGCGCTCGGCCTGCTGGCGCAATGCGAGGCCTTGACCGCCAGCGAGCTGGCCAAGCGGCTGGAGCTGTCCCGGACGGAAGAGCTGGCCCGATGGATCGGCAGGCTCAAGGGTTTGAAGGTGGTCAAGACCCGCGGCAGGACCAAGGCCACCGAGTATCTGGTCGACCCCCACGCCCTGAGGAAGTTGGAGTTAAAGGGCGAGACGAGCTTAAGGGGCATTGAAACGCATCGCCTGCGGGAATTGATACTCCGAGATTTGGGAATCTACCGGAAAGCCGGCATCAGTGAGATTCATAAGAGGATTGGGCAAGAGATACCTCGGCGCAAGTTGCAGCATCAACTTCAGGCGCTCCTGTTGGAAGGGATGATTGGAAGGCGGGGTGTTCGAAAGGGCGCTGTGTATTTATGGACAAAAACACCCTGAATCAACCGGGGATTTCAACAATAATCCATCCCGGTATTGTTCATAAACTCAATTATTGATTATAAAACAAGGATATTTATTTATCCGAAAACTGCCGAATAAACGCCAACCTGTCAATAAAATGTCTAATAAAGCAAGATAGCTTCCTCCGTCCATGAAACGACTCCTCATACAGGTATGAAGGTCCTCCACGTCGTCGGCGCCAGGCCCAACTTCATGAAGGCCGCGCCCGTGCACCGCGCCCTGGCCGACCTTCATCGTGCGCCACTAGTTGCGCGCCACCTCCTTATTGGCCTCTTCCTTGATCCGGTAGCTGCCGCGGCCCGAGCGCGAGCGCGTCCAGGAAGCCTCCTGGATCGTCCCTACCACGAAAAGCCTGGCTCCTTTGGCCTCTTCCTCTAATATGGGTTAGGTTCCGACAGTAGGCTCCACCACCCCGGCCGATTGCGTCAATTTTGAGCTTTTGACTTGACCTGTGATTACCCGCGTCATGACCTGTGTCATGCCCTGTGGCTCTATCATGACCTGTCTCATGACCTGTGAGGTGAGAATGGTAATAAATCATTTTACTTGACGCCCCGATTGCACCGAGGATTGCACCAAGGGAGCTGTTTCCGGTGCAATGGTCCACGATAAATATTCTTATAAATACAGAATCTATTTGTCGTATTGTTCCATATTGCGCCGGGCCACGAGCGGCCAAGGGACCAATAGAAGGCCCCTCCTCTACATCTCCACGGACAAGGCCGTGCGCCCACTCTGAAGTCCCTTGTTTGTACAATCAGAGGCATGCACCGGACAGCTCCTGCCGGACGCCGGCTGATCCTCCTGCCCCTTCTGCTGGCGGCCCTCTGCGCCTGCCGCGGCCCGCGCAATCCGCCCTTCATCATCGGGATGTACGGCGCCAACGACCCCGCGGCCCTGGCCAAGCTCAAGCGCGAGGGATTCAACGCGGCCCAGACCAACGCTCAGGATCCGGTCGGCCTGGCCGCTATGGCCACGGCTGCGAAAAAAACCGGGATGACGCTCCTGGCTTGGCCGCAGGGGCTCATGAAGTCCAACGTCTCAGCCAACGGCTTTCCCATGGCCGTCTGGTACCTGGCGGACGAGCCCGACGTGGCCAAGCTGCCTTTGTCCGAGCTCCAGGCGCTGGAAGGGCGCGTCAAGCGCTGGTCCCCCAAGCTCCCCACCGCGTTCGTGCTCGGCGACGGCCGCAGAGCCCCGGCCTACGCCGCGGCCGGCGACATCATGATGGTGGACTGGTACCCCGTCCCGCACCTGCCCCTGGAGTCCGCGGGCGAGCACGTGTCCATGACGGTCGGGGCCGCCGGGCGCAAGCCCGTCTGGGCCGTGCTCCAGGCCATGGACTGGAAAGACTACCCCCAGCGCAATTCAAAAAAGCCCCGGATCGGAAGGTTCCCGGACGCCCACGAGATCCGGTTCATGACCTATCACTCCATACTTTCCTGGGCCAAGGGCATCTGGTACTTCACCTACACCAAGCCGGACCAGACCACCTTGCCCGACACCCCCGAAGAATGGATCGCGGTGACCGGCGTGGTGCACGAGCTCGCCGCCCTGCGCCCCATATTCGAGGACGGCAAGCCCGCCTACCTGCCTTTCCCGCCCGAGCCGGACGGCGCGCTGGCCCGGGCCTGGCGCTATCACTGGCGCGACTACGTCATCATCGCCAACCCCTGGCCCAAGACCATGGTGCGCGTGCCCCCCGAGCTCCTCAAGATGGACTGGCGCCCCCTCTTCGAGATGCGCCGCTACCAGAAGGAGCTGCTCCAGAAGTCCGGCGAGGACTACTACCTGCCGCCCTACCGAGTCATGGTCTTCGAGAGCCGCTGGCGCTGGCGAAAAATCGCACCGTGAAAATCTAAGGCCTGAGTTTCCTTTTTCATGGTACAAGCCGAATCGGTGCGTTGTTCTGTATACTTGACTATATGGCACGGCCCGCTGAATCGCGGCTAGAATCATGAGCCGACATCCCCTGCACCGCCTCCTCGACGCCCTCCAGTACGAGTACCGCTACGTGGGCATGGAGGAGAAGGACGGACGGCCGTACAAGAAGTTCATCAAGGTGCCGCGCTTGCGCTCCCGCCACAAGCAGGCGCTCCTGCTCGCGGCCCTGGCCGCGGTCCTGCTGGTCTGCGGGGTCTGGCTGGTGCGCAGGATCACCGACCGCTTGGAGGCTCCCCCCGAAGCGGCGCCGCTGGTGCAGCCGCAGTAAGGCGCACTAGCAGGCTGCTGATAAACCCTCCCGCGGAAAGGACTCTGTCCGGACTACTCCTGTCCGGAGAAAATCCGTCGCGCGACGCAACAAGCCCTGATGAAACAGCTCCCGGTCAGGATTGTCCGACGGAAAATCGGCAGCAGGCCTCGCTGAATCGGCTTGCGCGGCCCTAGAGCCCGTTCAGCGACATCATCCCGGCGTTGGCCCGCGCCGGCGATGCCGGCGGTGGTCGTTGACAACCCCGATGGGTCCTGCGAGCCGCGGCGGGGCGCACTGTGTCCGGACACAGTTGCTCCGGAATCTTAAGATTCCTCGACCAGACCTGCCCCGGACAGCATCGCACAGGGAACCCTGTCGGGCCCGGGATCGTCGCAGGTCGGTTCCGCTCCGAGAGACTCAGAGACCGTCCGGGCAAGCTTCTTTGACTTTCCCCGGACAGCTCTGGTCCGGACACAGTCCTTTCGGCAGCGGGCAACAGTCCCTCCCCGAACTGGCCCAGACAGGCGCAGCCTGTCTGGGCCGGTCGCGCCGAAGGCGCCATCCTTCGTGCAACCTATCGGCTGGGTTCTGCCGCCCCGCTTCCGTGCGCTATTGCCGTAAGGCGCCTGCCCGCCTTCCTTGCGGGCAGGTGCGCGGGTCGGTTGCGCCCGGCAGACGGCCGCCGGGCGCTCGCAGAACGGACTTTATCAGCAGCCTCCTAGCCGGCGCGGCCCAGCAGCGACTCCAGGCAGTCCCGGATCTCCTGGCAGCAGGCCGCAAAGACCGCCTCCGGCTTGCCGATAGGGTCGGCGACATCCTCCGGACCGGGCCGGCCCGCGAAGCTCTTGAGCACCTGGACCTTGCCGCGGAACTCGGGGAAGCGCTCCAGGATCGCGTCGTGCTGGCCGCGTTCCATGACCAGGACCAGCTCGGCCCAAGCCAGCAGTTCCCAGGTGAGCAGCTTGGGCGCGTGCTCGACCTCCAGGACGCCCTGGCCGCGCAAAGCGGCGCGCACCCCGGCCGGGACCTGGAAATAGGCCTCGGCCGCCAGGCCCGCCGAGCGCACGCTCAGGCTCAGGCCGCGCTCGCGCGCCAGCTTGCCAAGCAGGAACTCGGCCATGACGCTGCGGCAGGCGTTGCCCGTGCAGACGAACAGTATCTTTTTCCGCATCTAAAGAAGGAACCGGGGCGAATGCGGGCCCCCGGTTCCTTTTGTCCGAGCCTGCCGCGTCAGGGCGTCGACGGGCTGACCGGAGTCTGTTGCTCCTGCTGAGGGTTGTTCTGGTTCGTGTCGGTGGTGCCCGTTCCGGTGCCGGTGCCCGTTCCGGTCCCGGTGCCGGTGCCGGTGCCCGTTCCGGTGCCGGTGCCCGTTCCGGTCCCGGTCGGCGGCGGCGGCAACTGGATGATGATGACCGGCTCCTGCAGGGCCTGGATGTTCTCCGGAGTCAAAGTGACGGCCATTTCGACGACAGGCGCTCCAGGCGTTCCGGGCGTCCCGGGCGCGCCGGGGGTGCCGCCGGTCGTGCCGATGACGCCGGGCGCGGCTTGCACCGTGATGGTCTGGCCCGCGTGGGCGGTGAGGATCTGTCCAAGCTGGTTCTGCGAGACGACCACGCCGTCGAAGACGTAGGTCCTGGTGCCGCTGGCGTCGGTCTCTATGCGCAGAGTGGTGCCGCGGACCGCGGCCACGGCGGTCGGGGTGTGGATCTCGAAGGCGCGGCCGGCCAGCTTCTTGACCCAGGCGTCCATCCGGCCCACCCCGAGGAACAGCGAGACCTTGGAGGTAGACACGGAATCCAGCCGGAGGGTCGCATTGCCGTCAAGGCGCACCTGGCTGCGGTCGGAGAAGACCACGATGCAGGAGGCGTTCGTCGCGGTCTTCACCGTGGTGCCGGGCGGCAGCGCCTCGCCCTGCTTGGCCCGTCTCCAGACGTCGGTGCCGCCCATCTGCACCTCCACGGCGCCCGACATCTCGCCCAGGAAGGTGACCAGGCCCACCGGCGCCGGCGCCTGGGCCCCGGCCGGCGCTGCGGCCGGCACTGGGACCTGCACTGGGGCGGCCGCCGGGGCCGCCGTCGTAGCGACCGGAAGCGCGGCAGCCAGCAAAGCAAGGCAAAGTAATTTTCTCATGTTTTCTCCGCTAGAGAGCATATCATAGTATACCCATTCCGGTATGCCTGCCGCAATCGTGCCCCGCTGGCTCAGGCCCGCCTGCGCCGCGCCAGGTCCCGGCTCCGCGCCAGGCGCTCCCGGCGCTTGATCTCGGGCCAGCTGTCCAGGACCTCGCCGGCCGTGCGCAGCTTGCGGCGTCCGAACACGTGCGGGTGCCGGCGCTTCAGCTTGCGGTATTGGCTCAGGGCCACGTCCTGGATGTCGAAAAGGCCCTTTTCCCCGGCGATCTGGGAGTGCAGAAGCACCTGCAGGAGCAGGTCTCCCAACTCGTCCTCGATCTCATGCCAGCGGCCGCGGCGCAGGGCCTTCTCCAGCTCCCGGGATTCCTCGCGAAGGAACTTGATGAGCGACAGATGGGTCTGCTTGCGGTCCCAGGGGCAGCCCCCGGGAGAACGCAAGCGGGCAACTAGCGCGATCAGCCGGTCTAGTGCCGTAGAATGGACTCGCGGCCTTCGGCCGCGAGTCGACTTCCCGACGCCTGCGGCGTCGGGAAGTCCATTCATGATGCTGGCGGAGCTATCCGTTCCGCTCCGAAATACGGGACCAGCGCCTTGGGGATGAGCAGGCTCCCGTCCTTCTGCTGGCAGTATTCGAGGATGGCGGCGAAGAGCCGCCCCACGGCCACGCCGCTGCCGTTGAGGGTGTGCGCGAGCTCAACGGACTTGTCGGCGCGGCGCAGGCGCGTGTTCATGCGGCGGGCCTGGAAGTCCCAGCAGTCCGAGCACGAGGATATCTCGCGGAAGCGGCCCTCGGCCGCCATCCAGACCTCCAGGTCATAGGTCTTGCAGGCGGAAAAGCCGATGTCCGCGGTGCACAACTCGATGACCCGGTAGGGCAGTTCCAGGCGCTTCAAGACCTCTTCGGCATGGCCGGTCAAGGTCTCCAGAGCGGCCAAGGAGTCCTCGGGCTTGGTCACCCAGACCAGCTCCACCTTGTCGAACTGATGGTTGCGGATGAGGCCCCGCACGTCTTTGCCGTAGGAGCCCGCCTCCTGGCGGAAGCAGGGCGTGTAGGCGGTCAGCTTGATGGGCAAGGACGCCTCGGGCAGGATCTGGTCGCGCACCAGGTTCGTCAGGGGCACCTCGGCCGTCGGGACGAGGTAGAGCGTCTCGGTCTTCCCGCCTTCGACGGCCGTCAGCTTGTAGAGGTCGGCCTCGAACTTGGGCAGCTGGCCGGTGCCTTCCAGCATCTCCGGCCGGACCAAGGACGGGACCCAGGCTTCCTGGTAGCCGTGCTCTCGGGTGTGCAGGTCGAGCTGGAAGGAGATGATGGAGCGCATGAGGCGCGCGCCCGCCCCGCGCCACAGGGCGAAGCGCGAGCCGGAGAGCTTGGTGGCCGCGGCCATGTCGAGGATGCCCAGCTTCTCGCCCAGGGCCTGATGGTCCAAAGGCTTGAAATCCAAGGGCCGGGGCGCCGGGCTGGAGCGCACCACCGGGTTGTCGGCTTCGCCGGCGCCCTTGGGCGCGGACGGGTGGGGAAGGTTGGGCAGGCCCAAGGCCGCTTCCTTGAACTTGGCCGTCAGGGACGTCAGGGCCGCTTCCTGGCCGGACATCTCGGCTTTGAGCGCGATGACCTCGGCCATGAGCTTGGCGGCTTCGGCCTCGTTCTTCTGCGCCTTGGCCTTGCCCACGGCCTGGGAGGAGGCGTTGCGCTTGGCGCGCAGGTCTTCGACCTTCTTGAGCAGGCCCCGGTGCTCCAGGTCCAGAGTGATGAGCTCCTCCAAGGCGGGCAGGTAGCGTCCGCCCCGGTCCTTGATGCCGCCGCGGGCCCGGTCCGGCTCCTTGCGGATGATGTTGATGTCGTTCATCTATGGTTTCTTGACCGGCAGGATGGTCTCGTGGGTCTCGACCGTTTCCACGACTCCGCGCCGGGGGCTGAGCATGACCTGCAGCTTGAGCTGGTCCGGCCAGAACCCGGAATCGAAGGTCCGCTTGAGGTAATGGGCGAGCGGCATGTCCACGGACAGGGACGGGTCCAAGGTGACTTCCAGCAGCCGGTTGGGACCCACCTTGGGGATGCGCCTCTCGCCGATCAGGAAGGGCACGGCCCAGACCCCCTCGCCGCTCTGCCCGATCGCGATGAGCCGGGCGCTCAGGCAGTAGCGCAGGAGCAGGCTCTCCGCCGGCCTCGGGCCGCGGTTCTTGAGCACCACGCGCAGGCGCAGCTTGCCGTCTATGAGCGGGGGCAGGGTGGGCAGGCTCGTGATGCCCTGGTACACGGCTTTCTCCCCGGGCGCGGCCTTGGCCAGCTGCCAGCCCACGCTCTCGATCATGCCTTCGGCGTGCAGGGGGCCCGCCAAACAAACGAGCGCCGCGGCTACGCCGCGGCGCCATTTAATGCCCGAAGCCAAGCTCATGGTTCCTTCTTGGGCTCAGGCTGGGGCTCGGCCTTGGGCTCCGGCGCGGCCGCCTGCGGCACGGCCGCCACGGCCGGCTCCAGCGCCAGCGCCGCGACGTGGCCGACCTTGTCGCCCTCGTCGAGCTTGACCAGGCGCACCCCCTGCGTGTTGCGGGAGATGACCTTGATGTCCTTGCAGCGCAGGCGGACGGTCTTGCCCTTCTCGGTCATGACCATCAGGTCGTCCTCGTTGGTCACCAGCTTGACCCCGGTCACGATGCCGTTGCGCTCCGTGGCCTTGATGGTGATGACCCCGCCGCCGCCGCGGTGCTGGCCGCGGTACTCGGAGAGGTCCGTGCGCTTGCCGTAGCCGTTCTCGCACACGGTCAGCAGGGTCTTCTTGCTGTCCGGCGGGAAGGACTCCATGCCGATGACCTGGTCGGTCTTGTCCAGGCGGATGCCCCGCACGCCGAAGGCGCCGCGGCCCATGGAGCGCACGTCCGATTCCTTGAAGCGGATGGCCATGCCGTCCTTGGTGCCCATGAGCACCTCGTCCTTGCCGCTGGTGTGCGCGGTCTCGACGAGGATGTCGCCCTCCTCCAGCCCGATGGCGATGATGCCCGAGCGCCGGATGTTGTCGAAGTCGGAGAGCGGCGTCTTCTTGATGGTCCCGGCCCGGGTGCACATGACCAGGAAGGTCTCCTTGCCGCGCTTCTCGTCGAAGGAGCGGATGGCGATGGTGGAGGTCACCTTCTCCTCGCCGGTGATGGCCAGCAGGTTCACCACGGCCTTGCCCCGCGAGGTGCGGTTGCCCTCGGGGACCTCGTAGGCCTTCAGCGCGAAGACCCGGCCCCGCGTGGTGAAGAACAGCAGCGTGGCGTGGGTGTCGGTGATGAAGATCTGCTCGATGAAGTCCTCTTCCCTGACCTCCGCGCCCATGATGCCCTTGCCGCCGCGGCCCTGGGCCTCGTAGGTGTTGACCGGGATGCGCTTGATGTAGCCGCCGGAAGACAGCGAGATGAGGACCTCCTCCTTGGTGATGAGGTCCTCCAGCGTCATCTCCGCGGCCTCGGTGGTGATCTGGGTCTGCCGGGCCTTGCCGAACTTGGCCTTGACGTCCTCAAGCTCGCGCACCACGATGGCCATGACCTTCTTGACGTCGGCCAGGATGGCCTTGAGCTCGGCGATGCGCTTCATCAGGCCGTCGTACTCGGCCTGCAGCTCGTCTACGGAGAGCCGGGTGAGCTGGTGCAGGCGCATGTCCAGGATGGCCTGGGTCTGGGCCTTGGAGAGCTCGAACTCGCTCATCAGCTTGGCCCGGGCCTCGTCCGTGTCCTTGGCGCCGCGGATGATCTTGATGACGCGGTCGATGTTCTTGAGCGCGATGAGGAAGCCTTCCAGGATATGGGCGCGGTCCAGGGCCTTGCGCAGCTGGAACTTGGTGCGCCGGGTGATCACGGTCTTGCGGTGCTGGATGTAGTGGCCCAGCATCTCGCGCACGGGCAGGATGCGCGGCCGGCCGTCGACCAGCGAGAGCAGGATGACCCCGAAAGAGGTCTCCATCTGGGTGTGCTTGTAGAGCTGGTTGAGGACCACGTTGGCGTTGCCGTCGCGCTTGATCTCGATGACCATGCGCATGCCCTTGCGGTCCGACTCGTCGCGGATGTCCGAGATGTCCGGGATCTTCTTCTCGCGCACCAGGTCCGCGATGGTCTCGAGCAAAGTCGCCTTGTTGACCTGGTAGGGCAGCTCCGTGACGATGATGGCCTGCCGGTTGCCCTTGATGTCCTCGATCTCCGTGACGGCCTGGATCCGGATCGAGCCGCGGCCGGTCTCGAAGTAGTCCTTGATGCCGGTCTTGCCCCGCACGATGGCGCCGGTGGGAAAATCCGGGCCCTTCATGATCTTCATCAGGTCCTTGTTCTCGATCTTGGGGTCCTTGATGATCGCCATGGCCGCGTCGCAGGTCTCGGAGAGGTTGTGCGGGGGGATGTTGGTGGCCATCCCGACGGCGATGCCGGAGGAGCCGTTCACCAGAAGGTTCGGGACGCGCGAGGGCAGGACCACGGGCTCGACCGTGGTGCCGTCGAAGTTGGGCAGGAAGTCCACGGTGTCCTGGTCGATGTCGGCGAGGACTTCCTCGGCGATCTTGGCCAGGCGGCATTCGGTGTAGCGGTAGGCCGCGGCCGGGTCGCCGTCCACGGAGCCGAAATTGCCCTGCCCGTCGACCATCGGATGCAGGAGGGAGAAATCCTGCACCATGCGCACCAAGGCGTCGTAGACCGAGGAGTCGCCGTGCGGGTGGTATTTCTTCAGGACCTCGCCGACCACGCCGGCGCACTTGGAGTACTTCTTGTTGGACGCCAGCCCCTCGGAGTGCATGGCGAAGAGGATGCGGCGATGGACGGGCTTGAGGCCGTCGCGGATGTCGGGCAGGGCCCGGCTGACGATGACCGACATGGAGTAATCGAGGAAAGAAGCCCGCATCTCCGTGCCGATGTCGCGCGCGGTGGTGTTGGCGGGCGGTTCCGCCGCCAGCTCCGGTGGTGTGGGGGCGCTCATTGATTATCCTCTAGATGTCGAGATTCTTGACTTCCCTGGCGTGCCGCTCGATGAATTGCCGGCGCGGCTCCACCCGGTCTCCCATGAGCGTCGTAAAAGCGTTCTCCGCGTCCGCGATATCGACCATCGTCACCTGCAGCAGGCGGCGCCGCTTGGGGTCCATGGTCGTCTCCCAGAGCTGGTCCGGGTTCATCTCGCCCAAGCCCTTGTAGCGCTGGATGGTGGCGCCGGAGCGGCCGGCGTCGCGCACGCACTCCAGCAGGTCCCGCAGGCTGTAGCCCTCGCTCTCGCCGTGCGCGGTCTTGTTCTTGAAGAGCGGCTTGGTCTTCTCGTCGCGCAAGACCTCATACCATCTCAGATTGAGGCCCATCTCCGAGAGACTCTTGTCCAGCGCCGCCAGCTTGGGCATCTCCCAGAGCTCCTGCATGTCCGGCTCCAGGGCCTCCTCGTCGACCTCCACCGGGACCTCGCCTTCGGCCAGCGGCTTGCCTTTGTGCTCCTCGGCCAGCTTGGCCTTCTGGTCGGCGACGTGCTTGTCCCGGTACTCGCGCCATTCCTTGTCGCTGTAGAAGTAGACGTACTCCCCGGCCGTCTCTTCCACGCGGTAGAGGGGGAGCTTGGCCTGCTCCTTGTAGGCCAGGAAATCCTCCAGGTGCAGGCTCTTGCGCTCCAGATGCCTGAGCAGGTTCTCGAGATCGGCCAGCAGCTTCAGGAGGTCCTTGAGGTCGTCGGAGTCCAGCTTCTTGGACTTGCCGTTGGCCGGGTTGAAGGCCGTGATCTCGACCGAGTTGCGGCCCTCGTTGAGAAGCCACTTCTCCATCTTCTCTTCGTTGTCCACGTACATCTCGGTCTTGCCCTTCTTGACCTTGAACAGCGGCGGCTGGGCGATGTAGACGTGCCCGCGCTTGATGAGCTCGTTCATCTGCCGGTAGAAAAATGTCAGCAACAAGGTCCGAATGTGCTGCCCGTCCACGTCGGCGTCGGCCATGATGATGAGCTTGTGGTAGCGCAGCTTCTCGGGCTTGAGGCCCTCCTCGTAATCCCGCTCTCCCGCCGCCGCCTCGCCGGCCGGCGCGGCCTCGCGGACCTGCCCGATGCCGGTGCCGATGGCGGAGATGAGGGTGCGCACCTCCTCGTTGGAGAGGACCTTGACCAGGCGGGCCTTCTCGACGTTCAAGATCTTGCCCTTGATGGGCAGGATGGCCTGGAAGGCGCGGTCGCGGCCCTGCTTGGCCGAGCCGCCGGCCGAGTCGCCCTCCACGATGAAGAGCTCGGAGCGCTCCGGCTCGCGCTCCTGGCAGTCCGCGAGCTTCCCCGGCAAGGACGAGCCGTCGAGCACGCCCTTGCGCCGGGTGAGCTCCTTGGCCTTGCGCGCGGCCTCGCGCGCCTCGCCCGCGGCCATGGCCTTCAGACAGACCGCTTTCGCGGTGGCCGGGTTCTCCTCGAAGAAGATCCCCAGGACCTCGCCCACCAGGGACTTGACCACGCCCTCCACCTCGGCGTTGCCCAGCTTGGTCTTGGTCTGGCCCTCGAACTGCGGGTTGGGTATCTTGACCGAGAGCACCGCGGTGAGGCCCTCGCGCGCGTCGTCGCCCTGCACCGTGTAGTTCTTGCCCTTGAGCATGTCGTACTTCTTGATGTAGTCGTTGACCACCCGGGTCAGGGCCGAGCGGAAGCCGGCCAGGTGCGTGCCGCCCTCCGGGGTGTTGATGTTGTTGACGAAGCTGTAGACGTTCTCGGAGTAGTCGTCGTTGTACTGGATGGCGAGGTCGACCGAGACCTCCTCGCGCTCCTTGGTGAAGCTGATGGGCTCGGAGAACAGGGTCTTCTTGTTGGCGTTGAGGTACTGCACGAACTGCTTGATGCCGCCCTCGTAGTGGAAGGTGTGCTTCTTGTCCTCGCGCTCGTCGATGATGGTGATCTTGGCGCCGGCGTTGAGGAAGGCCAGCTCGCGCAGCCGGTTGCAGAGCACGTCGTAGGAGAATTGGTTCTCGCCGAAGATCTCGACGTCGGGCTTGAAGGTGACCCGCGTGCCGTGCTCGTCGGTCTTGCCCGTGACCTTCACGTCGTCGACCGGCTTGCCGCGCTTGTAGCACTGGGTCCAGACCTTGCCCTCGCGGTAGACCTCGACCGTGACCGCCTCGGAGAGGGCGTTGACCACGGAGATGCCCACCCCGTGCAGGCCGCCGGAGACTTTATAGGCGCTGTGGTCGAACTTGCCGCCGGCGTGCAGCACGGTCATGACCACTTCCAGGGCCGATTTGCCGCGCAGGTTGCGCGGCAGCTTGGGGTCCAGCATGGGGTCCACCGGGATGCCCGAGCCGTTGTCGAGCACCGTGCAGGAGTTGCCCTCGTGCAGGATGACGTCGACCGAGCTGCAGCGGCCGGCCAGGATCTCGTCGACCGAGTTGTCCACGGCCTCGTAGACCAGGTGGTGGAGCCCGGCGGGCCCGGTGGAGCCGATGTACATGGCGGGCCGCTTGCGCACCGCCTCCAGGCCTTCCAGGACCTGGATCTTGGAAGCGTTGTATTCCTGGGCGCTCTTGGCGCCCGCCGCCTTCGTGTCGTCCTTCTCCGTCGTGGTCTGAGACATATCCCTCCGCTTCCCCTTCTCAGGGGGGGACGACGACCCGGCCCGGCTCATCGCGCCGCGACCTTGATGCTCTTGATCCAGGCGCGATCGAAATATTTATTAAGGCTGCGCACGACGCCGGCGGCGCGCAGCTGCAGCTCCTGCGCGGCCGCCGCCGACTTCGGCTTGACGTAGACGGTCCCGTGCTTGAAGCCGACCAGCTCCCAGTGCCCGCAGAGATGACCCAGCTCCTTCTGCCAGACCGCGCCCAGGATGACCATGCGGTCGCCGGTCATCCCCGCGCGCCACTGGAACGACCGGACCAGGTCGCCGCCGGTCGACCAGCACGGCCTCTTGCGCTGGACGCTCATATCCTCATGGGCATGATGACGAAGCGGCTGTCCGATCCGTCCACCGGCTCTATGAGGACCGGGTTGACGGGGCTGGTGAAGCCCAAAGACACCTTCTCGCAATCGATGTGCTTCAGGGCGTCCACCATGAAATGGGGGTTGAAGGCGACCTGGAAATCGGCGCCCGCGTACGCCACCTCCAGCTCGTCGTTGAACTCCAGGTTCGGGGATGAGGCCGAGATGTGCAGGCTTCCCTTCTGCAGGGCGAACTTGACCGAGCCCCCGCGATCCAGGGCGCAGAGCGCCGCCCTTCTGGTGACGGCCAGCAGCTCCCCGGCGCCCAGGACGACCGAGATGTCCTTCTTCTTCGGGATGACCTGCTCGTAGTTCGGGAAGGTGCCGCCGATCAGGCGCGAGAGCAAGGTCGTCTCCTTGGCCTGGAAGACGATCTGGTTATCGGTCACGCCGACCTGCAGCTTCTCCTGGCAATCCGGCTTGACGTCGAGGGCGCCCAGCAGGCGCAGCAACTCGCCCAGGATCTTGGTGGGCACGATGATCTGGAACTCCCGGTCCTTCAGCGCGCCCTTGCGCCCCACGATGGCCAGGCGGCGGCCGTCGGTGGCCACCATCTCCAGGGTCCCCTTCTTGGCGGACCAGTACACGCCGTTGAGCACGTGCCGGGTCTCGTCGGAGGAGGCGGCGAAGATGGTCTTGCGCACCATGTCCGCGACCAGGCCCATGGGCAGAGAGAACGCCTCTTTCCAGTCGAATTCGGGCAGGACGGGATATTCGGACTTCGGGGCCCCGATGATGGAGAAGCGCGAGCGCCCGCATTTGATCTGGACCTTGTCGCCGGCGTCCACCATGAGCTCCACCTCGTGGCCGTCCGGCAGGCTGTGCAGGATGTCCGAGAATTTCTTGGCCGGGATGGTGATGCTCCCGTCCGATTCCACCTCCGCGGGGAGGTAGTGCTTGACGCCCATCTCCAGGTCCGTGGAGACGACCTTGATCTTGGAGCTCTCCGTCTCCATCATGAAGTTGAGCAGGATGGGCAGAGTGGTCCGGGAGGACAGGGCGGATTGTATGGTTTGGATGCCTTTCGCCAGGTCTTCTTTATGACAGTGTATCTTCATTTTATCATCATCCTCTTAATAGGGTCGGAAAAGAGCCTCTTCGGGGGACGCCCCGTCTCAGCCGGGCCGCGCGCCGCTGGTGATAATCAGGGGAAGTTATCCACCCTTTGCACAGCGCGCCCGCCCCGGCCGAGTTCGCGGTCATCATCCCCCTAATTCTCCACAGACTTGATGTCGGACTGCAGCTTGTTGACCAGCTCCAGGAAGAACGGGTCCTCATCGAGCATCTTCTGGATCTTCTTGCGGGCGTGCAGGACGGTGGTGTGGTCGCGGCCGCCGAAGGCGCGGCCGATGTCGGTCGAAGAGAGGTCGGTCATCACCGAGGCCAGGTACATGGCCAGCTGGCGCGGCAAGGCGATGGAGGCCGTGCGCTGCTGGCCCTTGAGGTCCTTGACGTCGAGCGAGTACTTGTGGGCGACCAGGCGCTGGATGGTCTCCATCTGGATCGGGCTCGAGACGTCGTGGGGCAGGGAGTCCTTCAGTATCTCCCGGGCGCCGTCGACGGTCAGGCTGCTGCCGGTCATGGACGCGAAGGCCTTGAGCCGGATCAGCGAGCCCTCCAGAAGGCGGATGTTGCTCTTGACCGTGGAGGCGACGAACAGGATGACGTCGTCCGGGACGTAGAACTGCTCGAGCTCGGATTTCTTGCGCAGGATGGCGATGCGCGTCTCCAGGTCCGGGGGGGTGATGTCGGCCACCTGGCCCCACTCGAAGCGCGAGACCAGGCGGCGCTCGTAAGGGGTCATCTCCTTGGGCACCCGGTCGGAGGTGACCACGATCTGCCGGCGCGACTCGTGCAGGGCGTTGAAGGTGTGGAAGAACTCCTGCTCGCTCTGCTCCTTGGCGATGAGGAACTGGATGTCGTCGATGAGCAGGCAGTCGAGGTTGCGGTACTTGGCCCGGAAGTCGTCGGTCTTGCGGTGGTGGATGGAGTTGATGTAGTCGTTGACGAATTCCTCGGCCGTGGTGTAGAGCACGCGCGAGCGCGGGAAGGCCTGGCGCAGGGCGTTGCCGATGGCGTGGAGCAGGTGGGTCTTGCCGAGGCCCACGCCGCCGTAGAGGAAGAAGGGGTTGTACTGGGTGCCGGGCGTGGCCGCGATGGCTTCGGCCGTGGCGTAGGCCAGGCGGTTGGATTTTCCCACGACGAACGAGGCGAAGGTGTAGCGCGGGTTGAACTCGCTGAGCGGGAACTCCGACTGGGCGCTCGGGCCGGGGATGGGGTCGCAGGCGGGCAGGCGGTTCTTGAGATCCGTGCTGATCTCGTAGTCGATGCCGATGTCCAGGCCGGTCAGGTCCTTGAAGATCGAGATGAGCCGCTTCTGATACCGGTCCTTGATCCCGTCGGAGAAGAACTTGTTGGGGACCTTGAGGCGGAGGACCTGGCCGTCGAGACGCAGGGCCGCGATGGGGCGCAGCCAAAGGTCCGCGTCCTCCCCGATCTCGGAGCGCAGGCGATCGACGGTCTGCGACCAGAGGGCCTGCGGGTCCTGGGTATTCACAAGTTATCCACAGGTGTGCATAAGTCCCACGGCTTCGAATATCTGTTCAAAAACAATCATATTTGGACGGCCGCCGAGCGCCGAAGCCAAAGTCGACGCGCCCTGATTTGACACGGGCAATATGCTAGCTCTTTTTGAAGAAGCAGTCAAACGTAACAATTGAGATATAGTCTCGCTATATTACACGCGATTGACAGCTAAACGCCTTTAGTGCTTCAATACACCCTCGGCGCCCGGCTCTTTGTGTCCGCGCAGGAGCTGATAAGGCGCTATCGGCTATTCTCATCTGAGCAAGGAGCGGCTGTGGAGATACAACTGACGGCGAAGCAACTCAAGATCACCGACGCCATCCGCGGCTATGTGAACGAAAGGATGGAGCGCGCCCAGAAATACTTCGAGCATATCGTCTGGAGCCAGGTCTTCATCTTCATCGAGAAACGGGCGCACAAGTGCGAAGTGCTCATCCACGCGCCGGGCCAGACCTTCCGGGCGCTGGCCGAGGCGAGCGACCTCTACTCCGCCGTGGACCTGGCCTCCGCCAAGATGGACGCCCAGCTCAAGAAGTTCAAGGAGAAGACGCGGACCCGCTTCAAGACGCGCGCCGGCAAGGGCTCGGTGCGCGCGGTGCGCGGGGAGCCCATCTTCGACCCGCCGCCGGCGCCCGTCCAGTTCTCGGTCGTCCGGCAGGCCATGGCGCCCATGTCCGCCGGCGAGGCGGTCCGGGAGATGGAGCGCCTGGGCCACTCCTTCCGCCTGTTCCAGGACCGGGACTCCAAGCAGATCCGGCTGGTCTTCCGCCGCGACGACGAGTCCTACGCCGTCGTGCAGCCGGTGAAGAAGTCCGAGCGCTAGACCGCATGGCGCGACGCCCGGGAGCCGTGGATTTCACCGTCAGCGACCTGCTGCGGGAGCAGAGGGACAACCTCAAGCTGGAGCTCATCGCGGGGGAGAAATCGCTGGGCCGGGGAATCAGGGTCATGGACCTCAACCGTCCGGGCCTGGCCCTCAGCGGCTTCTTGGAGCACTTCCGGCCGGAGCGCATCCAGATCATCGGCTTCGGGGAGCAGGCCTACTGCCTGAAGGCGCCGCGGGCGCGCTTGACCGCCGCGCTGGCGGCCATGTGCCGGCCGCGGGAGCTGCCCTGCCTGATCCTGACCCACAACCTCAAGACCCCGGGGGTCCTGGTGTCCGTCTGCCGCCAGAACGGGGTGCCGCTTCTGCGCTCGAGCCTGGACACCGCCACCTTGGTCGCCGAGCTGGGCGACGTCCTGGAGGAGAAGCTCGCGCCCAAGACCACGGTGCACGGGGTGCTGGTGGACATCTACGGCCTGGGCGTGCTCATCCAGGGCGAACCGGGCATCGGCAAATCCGAGTGCGCCCTGGAACTGCTCAAGCGCGGGCACATCCTGGTCGCCGACGACGCCGTGGAGATCCGGCACCACCGCGGCGGGGTCCTGCGCGGCTCCTGCCCGGAGCCGCTCAAGCACTACCTGGAGGTGCGCGGCCTGGGGATCATCGACGTCAAGCTCCTCTTCGGCATCGGCGCCATCCTGGACCACACGCGCATCGAGCTCTCCATCCACCTGTCGGCCTGGAGCGCGCAGACCACCTACGACCGCACCGGGCTGGACAACAAGAAGACCAACATCCTGGACGTGGATATCCCGCAGATCCGCATCCCGGTCAGCCCGGGCCGCAACCTGGCGGTCATCATCGAGGTGGCGGCCCTGAACCAGCGCCTGCGCAACCAGGGATATTTCGCGGCCGAGACCTTCAACCAGAGGCTCATCGAGAGGATGCGCGCGCAATGAGGAAGGCGGCCGCGGCGGCCCGAAAGGTCTACATCATCACCGGCATCTCCGGGGCCGGCAAGAGCCAGGCCCTGAAGTGCTTCGAGGACTTCGGCTTCTCCTGCATCGACAATCTGCCCATCGCCTTGCTGGACCATTTCGCGGACCTGCTGGCGCGCTCCGAGCACCTCAAGCGCGTGGCCCTGGGCATGGACATCCGCGAGGGGCGCTTCCTCGCGGGGCTGCCCGCCATCCTGGAGCGCCTCAAGAGCCGCGGCGTGGACCACCGCACCATCTTCCTGGACGCCTCGGACCCGGTCGTCATCCAGCGCTTCTCGGAGACCCGGCACCGCCACCCCCTGGGAAAGCGGGTGGACCAGGCGGTCCGCGAGGAGCGGCGGCGCCTGCTGCCCATAAAGGAGATCGCCGACCAGGTCATCGACACCAGCGCCATGACCTTGGGCGAGCTCAAGGAGCGGCTCTCCGAGACTTTGGAGCTCACCCGCGCCCGGGAGATGGCCCTGAACATCGTCTCCTTCGGCTACAAGTTCGGCCTGCCCATGGACGCGGACATCGTGCTGGACATGCGCTTCTTGCCCAACCCGCATTACGTGGCCGGGCTGCGGCGGCTGACCGGGCTGGACCCGCGCGTGCAGCGCTACATCCTGGCCCAGCCCATCGCGCGCAAGTTCCTCGAGGAGCTGGTCCCCATGCTCAGCGGCCTGCTGCCCCACTACGTCCGGGAGGGCAAGTCCTACCTGACCATCGCGGTGGGCTGCACGGGGGGGCATCACCGCAGCGTCTTCGTGACGCGCTACCTGGCGCAGAAACTGCGCTCCTCCGGCCACTCCATCCAGGAATTCCATCGCGACATCAGCCATTGAGGGCACCCAGACAGTGATCAACTTCCTCATCGTCACCCACGGCGAGTTCGGGGCCTACCTGGCCGAGGCCGCCGAGTCCATCGTGGGGCGCCAGGAGGAGGGGGTGAAGGTCCTCTCCATCTCCCCGCGGGTCTCGGTGGCAGAGCTGCGCGAGCGCATCCGCCGCGCCGTCGCGGAGCTCGGCGGCGCCGACGGCCTCATCCTGTTCACGGACATGCCCGGGGGCACCCCCAGCAACCTGGCCTTCCCCCTGGTGCGCAGCCTCCCGGGCGTGGAGATGGTCACCGGGGTCAACCTCTACATGCTGGTCTCGGCCTTCAGCCACCGGGCGGACACCGCCCTGCCGGCCCTGGTGGAGAAGGTCCTGTCCGACGGGCAGAAATCGGTCTGCGACGTGCGCCGGCGCTTCCTGGCGCGGGCGGGCTGACGCCATGGACATCGCGCTGCTGCGGATCGACGACCGGCTCGTCCACGGGCAGGTGGTCATCGGCTGGATCCCGCACCTCAAGGCGCAGGCCGTGGTGGTGGCCTGCGACGCGGCCGCCGCCGACGAGACCCAGACCATGCTCATGGAGATGGCCATGCCCGAAGGCGTCGCGCTGCTGGTCCTGCCCGTGGAGCGGGCCGCCCAACGGCTGCTCGACGCCGCCGACCCGCGCCGCGCCTTGGCCCTGGTGCCCGGGCCCCGCGAGGCCCTGCGCCTGCTGGAGCTGGGCGTGGCCTGCGCCGCGGTCAACGTGGGCGGGCTGCACTACACCGCGGGACGGGTGCAGCTGGGCAAGGCGATCTTCCTGGGAGACGAGGACCGCGCGGCCCTGGGCGCCATCTCGGGGCGCGGCGTGGCGCTGGAGGGGCGGGCCCTGCCCGGGGACCCGGCCCTGGACATCGCGGCGCTGCTGGGGGGGCGCGCATGAGCCCCTGGGCTGGGTGGCTGGCGCCCGTGGGCGGCGCGGCCCTCGTCGCTTTGGTGGAGCTCGACGTGGTCCAGGTCGGCCAGTTCATGCTCTCCCGCCCGCTGGTGCTCGGGCCCCTGCTGGGGCTGCTGCTGGGGGCGCCGCAGGCCGGCCTGGCCCTGGGCCTGTGCTGCGAGCTGCTGAGCCTCGACGACGTGCCCGTGGGCGACCGCCTGCCGCTGAGCGCCTCGGTGGCCGCGGCCGCCGCCGTGCTCATGGCCTGCGGCCCGCGCCCCCTGCCGGCCGCCGCGGCGTTGCCCGCGGGCCTGGCCGCGGGCTGGGCGCACCAGAAGATCGAGACGGGCCTGCGCTACCGCCGCGGGGCCCTCTGCGGGGCCGCGGAGAGGCTCCTGCGGGACGGCGGAACGCCGCCCTGGGGCGGCATGCTGGGGCGGGCCCTGGCCGAGCAGGCGGCCGCCACCTTCGCGGTCCTGCTCGTCTGCGTCTGCGTGGCCGGCCCGTCCCTGGGCGCCCTCTGGTTCCGCGCCCCGCGCGTCCTGCTCGCCGGCCTGGAGTCGGGCTGGAGGCTGGCCCCCTGGCTCGGCCTGGGCGTGGCGCTGTACGCCCTTAGGTTGAGAGCATGACCGGGATGAGCGCCGGCATGCAGGGCCGCCTGTTCGGACGCAGCCTGCTGATCCAGTGGGGCTGGAACTTCGAGCGCATGCAGAGCCTGGGCCTGGCCTTCTGCCTGGAGCCCTGGCTGGCGCGCTGCTGGGCCGGACAGGACGCGGCGGCCCGCGCGGCGCGCCTGCGGCACCACGAGTTCTTCAACACCCAGCCCTACATGGCCTCCTTGGTCGTGGGCATGGTCTGCGCCCTGGAGGAGGAAGCGGCCGCGGCGCCGGCCGGGGAGCGCCGCGATCTGCTGGTCCAGCGGCTGAAGACCCTGAAGACGGCGGCGGCCTCGGCCTTGGCCGGGGTGGGCGACGCCCTGTTCTGGGGGGCCCTGCGGCCGCTCTGCGCGGGCCTGGCCGCGGCGGTGGCGCTGGCGCTTTGGGACCGGCCCCCGTGGGCGGCCGCGTGGGCGGTGGTGGCCTACCTGCTCGTGCACAACGCTTTGGCCCTGACCATGCGCTGGGGCCTGCTGCGGCTCGGCTACGATTGGCGCGACCAGATCGCGGCGCGCCTGAAGGGCTGGCCCGTGCAGCGGGTGATCCGGATCCTGCGCGCGGCGGGCTTGGTCCTGGTCCTGGCCGCGGCGGCCCTGCTGCTGCGTGCCGCGCCGCCGCCGCAGCGGCTGGTGGGCGCCTGCGCGCTGGCGGCGGCCCTGCTGCTGCGCGCGGCCCGGGTCTCGCCTTACCGCCTCTACGCGGCGGCGGTCCTGGCCGGGGGCGCCGCATCCTGGGCGGGGTGGCTGTGATGGTCAAGAAGACCCTGACCGTGACGCCGAAGCTGGGGCTGCACGCGCGGCCGGCCGGCAAGATCGTGACCACGGCGTCGAAGTTCAAGAGCGAGATCATGGTCTGCAAGGACGGGACCGAGGTGAACGGCAAGAGCGTCATGCAGATGCTGCTGCTGGGGGCGGAGTGCGGCTCCCAGATCACCCTGCGCATCACCGGCCCGGACGAGAAGGAGGCCCTGGAGAGCATCGAGATGCTCTTCGCGGCGTATCGGGAGATCGAGGACGAACAGGCGGCCGAGAAAGTCTTCGAGGAGCGCATGCGCAGGAAGGCGGGCGGGCGATGATCATCATCAAGGGCATCGGAGCCAGCCCGGGCATCGCCATCGGCAAGGCCTACATCCTCGAAGACGAGGAGATCGTGGTCACGCGCACGGAGATCTCCCGCGACCGCCTGCGCTCGGAGGTGGCGCGCTTCAAGGCGGCCCAGAAGGCCACGCACCGGGACCTCGACGCGGCCGAGGCCAAGGTGCTCAAGCTCCTGGGCAAGAACCACGCCCGGCTCATCGACGCCCACCGCCTCATCCTGCGCGACACCCTGATCACCCACGACGTGCCCAAGCGCATCCTGGGCGAAGGCGTCAACGCGGAGTTCGCCCTCTCCGAGGCCTTGGAGGCCGTCAACCAGCAGTTCGAGAAGCTCGAGGACGAGTTCTTCCGGGAGCGGCGCCACGACCTCTTCGACGTGGGCAAGCGCCTGCTGGCGCATCTCATGAAGCGCGTCCGCCGCAGCCTGGGAGACATCGACCACCCGTGCGTCCTGATCGCGCGCAACCTGCTGCCCTCCGACACCATCAACCTCAAGGAGAGCCGCATCCTGGGCTTCGCCACGGACCTGGGCGGCAAGACCAGCCACACCGCCATCCTGGCCCAGAGCCTGGAGATCCCGGCGGTGGTGGGGCTCTCGGACGTGAGCCGCCGGATCAAGGCCGGCGACACGGTGATCCTCGACGGCGAGCAGGGGCTGGTGATCATCAGCCCCACCCCCGAGGCCGTGGCCAAGTACGAGAAGGCCAAGACGGCGGAGCACGAAGCGGAGCGGGCGCTGGAGGCCCTCAAGGGCCTGCCCGCGGTCACTTTGGACGACAAGCGCTTCCGGCTCGAGATCAACCTGGACAACCCGGAGGAGATGAAGAGCGTCCTGGCCCTGCAGGCCGACGGCATCGGCCTGTTCCGCACCGAGTACCTCTTCATGAACCGGCCCGCCGCGCCGCCGGAGGATGAGCAGGCCAAGGCCTACGCCGCGGTGGCCAAGGCCATGGCCCCGCATCCCGTGGTCATCCGCACCGCGGACATCGGCGGCGACCGCCTCACCCAGATGGGCCTCGAGGGGCCCCAGAACGAGACCAACCCGTTCATGGGGCTGCGCGGGGTGCGCCTGTTCCTGCGCCATCTCGACCTCTTCAAGACCCAGCTGCGCGCCATCCTGCGGGCCACGGCCAAGGGCAACGTCAAGATCCTGATCCCCATGGTCTCCGCGGTGTCCGAGGTCCAGGCCGTGCGCCGCCTGCTGGCGCAGGCGGTCGCGGAGCTCCAGGCCGAGGGGGTCGAGACGCCCAAGAGCGTGGAGCTGGGCATCATGGTGGAGATCCCCGCCGCGGCCGTGCTCCTCGACGCCTTCCTGCCGCACTGCGACTTCGTCTCCGTGGGCACCAACGACCTCATCCAGTACACCCTGGCCGTGGACCGCGTCAACGAGCACGTGACCCATCTCTACGACCCGTTCCACCCCGCGGTCCTGCGCCTCATCCAGAACGTGGTGACCGTGGCGCACCGGGCCGGCAAATGGGTCAGCGTCTGCGGGGAGATGACCTCGGACCCGCACGCGGTGCCGCTCCTGGTGGGCATGGGCTGCGACTGCCTCTCGATCTCGCCGCGGATGTACCTGCGCGTCAAGGAGACCGTGCGCGGCCTGCGCGCCGCGGCCATGGCCAAGCTTGTGGCCAAGGCGGTGACCTGCTCGGATTCCGAGGAGATCCGCCGCCTCATGCGCGAGCAAGGGCTCTGAGACAGATGACCGACCCCGCGCGCATCCGCAACTTCTCCATCATCGCCCACATCGACCACGGCAAGTCCACCCTGGCCGACCGGCTGCTGGAGGCCACGGGCACCATCTCCTCCCGGGACATGCAGGCCCAGGTCATGGACTCCATGGAGCTCGAGCGCGAGCGCGGCATCACCATCAAGGCCAAGGCCGTGCGCATGAACCACAAGGCGGCCGACGGGACCGAGTACGTGCTCAACCTCATCGACACCCCCGGCCACGTGGACTTCTCCTACGAGGTGTCCCGGGCCCTGGCGGCCTGCGAGGGCGCTTTGCTGGTGGTGGACGCCACCCAGGGCGTGGAGGCGCAGACCTTGGCCAACGCCACTTTGGCCCAGGCCCTGGACCTCAAGCTCATCCCCATCATCAACAAGGTGGACCTGCCCGCCGCGGACGTGGAGGGGGTCCACGCCCAGATCTGCGACACCCTCAAGATCGAGGACGACCCGATCGCCATATCCGCCAAGGTGGGCCTGGGCACCCAAGAGGTGCTCGACGCCATCGTGCGCGACATCCCGCCGCCGCAGGGCCGGATCGAAGCCCCCCTCTCCGCCCTGATCTTCGACTCTTCTTTCAGCGTGTACCGCGGGGTCATCCTGCTGGTGCGCGTGGTGGACGGGACCCTGAAGGCCGGCATGAAGATCAGCTTCTTCTCCACCAGCCACGAGGTGACCGTGGAGGAGGTGGGCTACCTGGTCCCCAAGATGGCCGTGGCCGCGCACCTTTCCGCGGGCGAGGTCGGCTACGTCATCTGCGGCATCCGGGACATCCATCAGGTGCGCGTCGGCGACACCCTGATGGAGGGCGCGCGGCCGCTGACCGCGCCCCTGCCCGGCTACAAGGAAGCCAAGCCGGTGGTCTTCGCGGGCATCTTCCCGGTCAATCCGGCCGACTACCAGGACCTGGCCGCGGCGCTCGAGAAACTCAACCTGGAGGACAGCTCCTTCAACTATTCGCCGGAGAGCTCCGAGGCCCTGGGCTTCGGCTTCCGCCTGGGCTTCTTGGGCCTGCTGCACATGGACATCGTCAAGGAGCGCCTGGAGCGGGAGTTCGACCTCAGCCTCATCGCCACCAGCCCCAACGTGGTCTACCGCGTGCAGAGCCGCAAGGGCGACTGGAGGGTCATCGACAACCCGGCCAAGTTCCCGGAGCACGGCGACATCCAGACCATCGAGGAGCCCTACGTCCTGGTCACGATCGTGCTTCCGGTGGAGTACCAGGAGGGGGTCCTCAACCTCCTCAAGGAGCGCCGCGGCGAGTACCTGGGCATCGAGTACATCGCGGCCAACCGGATGCTCATCCGCTACCATCTGCCGCTCTGCGAGATGGTGGTCAACTTCTACGACCGCCTCAAGTCCGTGTCCAAGGGCTACGCCTCGCTGGACTACTCCGAGGAGGGCTATCGGGCCTCGGACATGACGCGCCTGGAGATCCTCATCCACGGCGACCCGGTGGACGCCTTGAGCTCCATCGTGCACCAGGACAAGGCCTACCAGGTCGGCCGGCAGATGTGCGCCAAGCTCAAGGAGCTCATCCACCGCCAGAACTTCGAGGTGGCCATCCAGGCCCGCATCAACAACCACATCATCGCCCGCGAGACGTTGGGCGCCAAGCGCAAGGACGTCATCGCCAAGTGCTACGGCGGAGACATCACCCGCAAGCGCAAGCTGCTGTCCAAGCAGAAGGAAGGCAAGAAGCGCGCCAAGCAGTTCGGCGCGGTGGAGCTGCCGCAGGAGGCCTTCCTGGCCGTGCTGCGGCTCGACGAAGACAAGAAGTGAGAGGATGAGCTGAATGGAAGAACGACTCTTTTTCGTAGGCCTGGCCATGGGCGCCTTCGCGTGGCTGAGCAAGCGCTGGAGCGAGTCCCAATCCCTGGACACGGCCGTCAAGTCCGGCCTCTGGCACGGGGTCTTCTGCGGGCTCTCCGCCTTCTCCGCGGTCTGGGTCATCATGATGTCGCTCGACAGCCGGGCCAAGTTCATCTCCATAGCGGCCCAGGCGGTGTCCACCACCGAGCTCTACCCGAGCCTCGCGGCGGGCGCCATCGCCGCCGCCGTCGGCTTCTGGCGCGGGCTGGCCAAGGGCTCCGCGCCCGAGGGGCGGCGCTACTTCCTCGGCGAGGACCTGGAGTGGGCCGAGACCGTGTTCTCGGCCGTGCTGCTGGCCTCGGTGCTCATGTACTTCGTGGTTCAGGCCTTCAAGATCCCCTCGGGCTCCATGCGCAACACGCTGCTGGAGGGCGACCACCTCTTCGTCAACAAGTTCATCTACGGGATGCGCGTGCCCTTCACGGGCAAGCGCATCCTGGCCTTGCGGCAGGTGCAGCGGGGAGACGTGATCGTGTTCCGCTTCCCGGTGGACGACCCGCGGGAGCTGCACTGCGGCTCCATCCAGTACGGCAAGGACTTCATCAAGCGGGTCATCGGCGTGGCGGGCGACACCGTGCAGGTCAGCAACGGCCGGGTCATCGTCAACGGCCAGCCCTTGACCGACGAGCCCTACGCCCAGTACCTCGACGGGGCCTCGCGCGAGGCCGCGCCCATGAAGGCCAAGGACCTGGGCCCGGAGCAGTACCAGAAGCTCTGGGAGGCCCATGCCCTCGACCGGGCGCTGGAATTCTCGCCCCCCTACTCCGGGCCGCGGGACTTCTTCGGGCCGGTGCGGGTCCCGCCGCGCAGCTTTTTCGTGATGGGCGACAACCGCGACCGCTCCTGCGACGCGCGCTACTGGGGTCCGGTGGCGGAGAAGTACCTCAAGGGCCGCGCCTGGTTCCTGTATTGGCCGCCCTCGCGCATGAAGACGGTGCTGTGACGGAGTGAGCTTATGCTGAAGACCGCTGTCCTGGCCGTGCTGTCGGGCCTGGCCCTTGCCGCGCCGCCCCAATCCGTGTCGCCGTCCAAACCCGCGCCGCCGCCCGAGGTCCTGGTGGCCGCGTATTCCGGCGTGATCAACCCGTCGGCCGCCGAGTACCTGGCGGGGGCCGTGGCGGCCGCGGAGCGCCGGGGCTGCGGCGCGCTGGTCATCGAGCTCGACACGCCGGGCGGGCTGGACCTGTCCATGCGCGACATCGTCAAGGCGATCCTGGCCTCCGCGGTCCCGGTGATCGTCTACGTGGCTCCGGCCGGGGCCCGCGCGGCCTCGGCGGGGGTGTTCATCACCATGGCCGCGCACGTGGCCGCGATGGCCCCGGGCACCAACATCGGCGCGGCGCACCCGGTGCAGCTCGGGACCATGCCCGCGATGCCGGGCAAGGAGAAGGGCGCGCAGATGAAGGACGACGTGATGGAAGGCAAGATGGTCAACGACTCGGCCGCCTACCTGCAGGCCATCGCCGGGCGCCGGGGCCGCAACATCGAGTGGGCCTTTCAGGGCGTGACCAAGAGCACCTCCATCGTCTCCTCGGCGGCCGTGCGCGAGCGCGTTGTGGACCTGGAGGCCAAGAGCCTGGACGAGCTGCTCGCGGCCGTGGACGGCAAGGAGCTGGCCGATTTCAAGGGGCATCCCTTGCGCACCAAGGGCGCCAAGACCGTGCGTTTCGAGATGACGGGCCGGCAGAAGGTCCTGGCGGCCGTGGCGGATCCGAACATCGCGATGATCCTGATGACCCTGGGCGTCTCGGGCCTCTTGATCGAACTCTATAGCCCGGGCCTCATCCTGCCCGGCATCGTGGGGGTGGTCTCGCTCATCATGGCCTTCTACTCATTCCAGACCTTGTCCGCGAGCTTCGCCGGGGTCCTGCTCATCATGCTGGGCTTCTTGCTCTACGTGCTGGAGCTCAAGGTGCACAGCTACGGGCTCCTGGCCGTGACCGCGACCGCGTCCATCCTTTTCGGGACCTTGATGCTCTTCCGCAACAGCGGCGGTGGCGTCGCCGTCTCCATGAGCATCATCGTCAGCACGCTAGGCACGCTGGTGGCCTTGGTGGCCAGCTTGCTCTTCATCGCGACGCAGGCCTTCCGCAAGCGCTCCAAGAGCGGCGCGGAGGGAATGATCGGCCGGCTCGGAGTGGCGCAGACCGCGCTCGACCCGGCCGGCACGGTCGCGCTGGGCGGCGAGCTGTGGAAAGCGGAGAGCCTGGAGGGGAACATCCCGGCCGGGACCGCGGTGAAGGTCGAAGACGAGGAAGGGCTGACCCTCAGGGTCCGGCGCAAGGCCTAGCGCCGGCCGAGCCCTGCCCGGCCGGACACGCGCAAGACCTTCGTGATAGGCATCTCGATCATCGCGGGCTTGAGCCGGACACCATGCCCCCGCTCTCGGGCATCAAACAAGGTTTTCGGGGAGCCGCAGCGCGTTGGGGCCGCGTTTTTGACGGTTCCTTGCCTCCGGCAATTTGGCGACCACGCCCTCCGGCAGTTTGCCGAAGACGCGGACATCCATGTCCTTCCTCTGGAGCAAGGCGATCAGCGCGTCGCGGAAGATGTCCTCGAACCGCCCCGACGGATACTTGTGCCATAGGACCTCTTGAGCGCGGCGCAGCAGCAGGAGGAGTTCCTCGTCGGCCGTGAAGGCGAACTGGACGCGCTTGATGATTGCTGGTCCGCCTGGCGGCGGTTGAAGGGCTGGCGGCGCCACCGGCGGTGGGGGCACCGGAAGGGGTTCTCCGTCCGGCCGGGGCTGTGCCGGGGGCACCGGAAGGGGTTCTCCGTCCGGCCGGGGCTGTGCCGGGGGCACCGGAAGGGGTTCTCCGTCCGACCCAGACTGTCCCGGGGACTGAGAGGGTATTGTAGACTCCTGGGCGCAGGGCGCGAACAGGGACTCTTCATCCGTGTCGGGCCGAGCCTGGGGCCTTGGGCCGACCGAAATGACGCGGGCGAAGTCGGGCCTGTCTGGCAGGGGGGATAGACCAGCGACCAGGGTCTCGACATCCCGCTTGCTCTTGCCTCGGGCTGACGCAAGAAGCCGAGCGCCATCCGGCCCATCCAGATGGGGATGCAGGCGGAGGATGGTTTCCAGGGACAGCTCGCCGGCACGGAGCAGGTCGATCACTTGAGGGAAGAGCCGTGCCGCCCTGGCCGCGCGGATCCGCAGATAGGCGGCGGCGTCCGTGTAGCCGAGCTCCCTGACGCAGTAGGCGAACAGGGATGGGAAGGACCGTTCCAAGATTAATTCCCGGCTGTCGACTTCCGCGAGATGCGCGATGATCTGGGACACGTCTTCCTGCTCTCTGCGGACTAGCATCTTGAGTTGCGCCAAGAGCGCATCGTCGTCCAGCTGTTTGAGGTCCATGATCCCCCTGTCTCCCAATGGCCGCGTGCTGCCTATGCCCCCAGCCGCGGCTGTTGCCTATCGGCCCGGGCCATACTTCTTGCTGAACTGTGTCCGGACATAGTATCTATACGATTGAGCGGCAAAAAAGTTCCATTCCCCGGCAAGAGCGCGCGGCCGCTCCACCGCCATCGGACGAGGATCCAGCGCAGAACGCTGAAGCCCGCGCTGTCCGGAGGCCGGCGCCCGGGCGCGCCTTGTCGGCTTGCGTGCCATGACCCGCGGAAGGCTCGGTGGCAAGGCTTTGCCGGGTCTCCGGGCCTAGGCGGATTGGCCCCGCTCCCCAGGCCCTATTGCCCTGGAGCGAAAGCTCCCGCGCGCGCACAATATCATAGATGACATCTCGCGTGACTTATTCCTTGACATTTCTCTTGGCCTGCGGCCTGCTTCCCGCGGGCGCCTCTGCCGCGGCGGTCGAAGCCATAGTCCAGCGCGGTCTGCCCGTCAACGCGGCCCCGGCCGCTGCCGGCTCGGTGCTGGCCGCGCAGAACCAGGGCCAAGGACTTGTTTTGACCCCGCTCTCCGCGTCCGGCCTCGACGCTTCGGTCTCGGTCCATGCGGCGCCGAGCCCCGTGGTCCGGCAGAACGCCGCCGCGCCCCAGTTTCAGCCCGCGCCGTCCGCCATGGTCCGGGCTGCGCCCCAGTTCCAGCCCGCGCCAGCCGCCATCCCCCAGTCCGCACCCCTCATCGCTCCCGCGGCGCCGGCCGAGCCAGCGCCGGCCCCGCTCGCCGCAGCCCGGCAGGCGGCGGCGCCCCCGGGAGCCAACGGTGAGCGCGCCCCGCCCGCTGAAGAGAAGGCCGCGCAGCTCGGCGCCGCTTTCGACGGCGCGACCAAGGCCAGGCCCCTCTCCATCATCGTGGCCGGCGCCGAGGCCGTGCCCTTCGTCAAGACCGGCGGCCTGGCCGACGTGGTGGACGCCGTCTCGCGCGGGCTGGCGGCCCGCGGCCACGACGTGACCCTCATCCTCCCCGATTACCGCCAGCTGCGCCGCGACGGTCTGGACCTCAAGCCCGCGGGCGAGGTGTTCGTCCCCGTCAACGGCAGGATGGAGCGGGCCCTGCTCCTGCAGGGAGAGCGTGAAGGCGTGCGCGTGGTGCTCATCCACCACGCCGGCTACTACGACCGCGACGGCGGGCCCTATTCCGGCTACACGGCCGGCATGGCCGACTCCCCCAACGACGCCTACGACGCGAGCCGGGGCGCGGACGCAGACGAGCGCTTCGGCTTCTACTCCCGGGCCGTGCTCGAGGCGGCCAAGGCCCTGGGCATCAGGCCCGACGTGGTGCACGCGCACGATTGGCACGCGGCCCTCATCCCCGCGTTCCTGAAGCTGGTCTATCAGGCCGACCCCTTCTTCGCCGCCACCCGCACGGTGCTGACCATCCACAACATCGCCTACCAGGGCGTGTTCGGACGCGACGCCGCGCTCAAGCTCGGCTTCTCGGCCCAGGATGTGGACTCCGGGCCGGTAGGCAGGAACGGCGACACCAATTTCCTCCATGCCGGCGTGGCTTTGGCCGACGCGGTCACCACAGTCAGCCCCACCTACGCCAAGGAGATCCGGGGCACGGCCGAGTTCGGAATGGGTCTGGAGGGGGCGCTCAACGCCCGGCCCGACGGCGTCAGTGGCATCCTCAACGGCGTGGACCCCGCCTTGAACGACCCCCGCACGGACGAGCACATCGTGAGCCAGTACGGGACGGACGACGCGGCCGCGGGCAAGGCCGCCAACAAGGCCGAGCTCCAGCGCCGCCTGGGCCTCGACCGGAAGCCCGACGCGCCCCTCTTCGTGGTGGCCTCGCGCCTGGCCGAGCAGAAAGGCATAGACCTGGTCGTGGAAGCGGCCGAGGCGGTGCTGCGCCTAGGCGGGCAGCTCGCCATCACTGGCTCGGGCGACAAGGAGCTCGAAGCCAAGGCCGCGGAACTCGCGCGCGCTCACCCGGGGCAGGTGGCCGTGCACCCCTTCGACGAGATCATGGTGCACCTGGTCTACGCGGCCGGGGATTTCCTGCTCATGCCCTCCCGGTTCGAGCCCTGCGGGCTGTCCCAGCTCATCGCCCAGCGCTTCGGGACCCTGCCCTTGGTGACCCGCACCGGCGGCCTGGCCGACACGGTCACGGACCTGCGCGCGAACGCGGAGCGCGGAGACGGGTTCTTCATCCAGGCGCCCACGGCCGCCGCCCTGGCCGAGACCATCGCGGCCGCGGTCAAGGCCTATCGCGACCCGGCGCTCCTGGCCCGGGCGCGCCGCACGGCCATGGAGAAGGACTCCTCCTGGGGCCCGGCCCTGGACGCATACGAGGCCCTGCTGCGCCGCCTCGTCCCGCGCTGAGTCAACCCTTCCGGACCGCCAGCTCCCGGTCGAGCCGCGCCCCCAGGAGCACCATGAGCGCCATCAGGTAGAGCCAGCTCATCAGGGCCAGGAGGGTGGCCATGCTCCCGTAGAAGGCGTTGAGCCGGACCGAGTAGGCCATGTAGAGGGCGAAGGCCTTGGAGGCCAGGACCCAGCCCGCCACGGCGCAGAGCGCGCCGGGCGTGATCCGGTGCCGCCGCGCGCCCGGGGAGAAGCGATAGACCGCGCTCACGGTCAGCAGCATCAAAGACAGCACCATGGCCCACCGGGCCGCGACCAGCGCCGTGCGCCAGAACGCGGCGAAGCCCAGGTGCGCGGTCAGCGTCGCGTGGAGCCACGGCCCGAGGAACAAGAGGAAGAGGGCGACGGCCAGGAGCGCGCCGAAGACCACCGTGAAGAGCAAGGACAGGAGCTTCGACTTCCAATAACTGCTCACGGTGGGCCGCAGGCCGTTGATGCGGCTGATCGCGGCCAGGAGGCTCGAGACCGCCGCGGAAGCGGTCCAGAGGCAGGCCAAGAGCGCGGGCAGGGCCAGACGGCCCTTGGTCGAGACCAAAGTCTTGACCGCGGGAGGTATGATGAGACTATAGATGGAATCCGGCAGGAAGTCCCGGCTTACGGCCATCAGGCTGGCCGCGTCCACCTGGAAGTGCAGGTGCCGGATCATGGTCATCAAGAAGAGGATGAAGGGGAACAGAGAGAAGAGGAAGTAGAAGCCCACCTCCGCGGCCAGGTCGAAGGAGCGCGCGAAAGAGCTCGCCTCCGGCTCGGGCCGCTCGTCCATGCTCACAGCGCGGGCCGGGCGCGGAAGGAGGCGCCCAGCGAAGCGGCCAGGCGGCGCACCGCGGGCATGTCCACCCCCGGCAGGCGCACCGCGGTCACCGTGGTCTGCAGGCCCGCGGCCGCGCAGCCGCGCACGAACTCCTGCGCGGCCGCATAGCCCTTCTCCCGGAAAGGCGCCAGCGGCGCCATCAGGCCGAGCCACTGCTCGGGGTCCGCGGTGTTGAGGCTCACGGCCGCCGCGTCGATGAGGCGGGCCAGCTCCGGGGCGATGTCCCGGCCCCAGATGAGGCTGCCCAGGCCCACGGTGTTGAGCCGCAGGCGGGCGCCCGGGTGCTGGCGGCGCAGGCCCGCGCAGAGCTCGGGCAGGTCGGGCAGGCGGTAGGTGCTCTCCCCGTAGCCGCAGAACACGATCTCGGAGAACGAGCGGCGGCCGGCGGCCTGCGCGCAGGCTTCCAGGATGCGGGCCACGCTCGGCTCGCCGCCGGAGAGGCGGAAGTTCCAGCGCTCGAAACGCCACTTGAGCAGGCGCTTGATGCAGAAGCGGCAGGCCGTGGGGCAGCGGTTGGTGATGTTGAGATAGATCCCGGTCTTGAAGGGGTAGGCCACCGTGGGCGCGGCCGGTTTTTTCATGGGGACTTCTCGAAGCGCACGGGCCGGTCGGTGCGCTCTATGGCGCGCAGGGCGTAGGGCGCGGTCGCGCCTTCGGGCGGCGTGCGGTCGGCGGCGGGGGAGAGCGCCCGGTAGCTCACCACCACGGCCGTGGGCGAAGCGGTCACCGCGGAGGAGATCTCCACGCGGAAGCCGCCGGTGGGCTGGGGCCCCAGGAACACGCCCACGACCTGCTGGCGGGAGAAGTCGAGGCGGGGGGCGGGCTTGCGGGACAGGCGGCCCCAGAGGTCCGCCCAGGACTTGGCGTCGGAGATGGTGAGCGTGCCTTCTTCGACTCCGCCGTAGAGCCCGGACCAGGCTCCCGGCCCTATGGCCTGGGGCTGGGGCGCGGGCTCCGCCGCCTTGGGCTTGCGGGGGGCTTTGGGCGCCCGGGGCTCAGGCTCGACGGCGGCGCCGCCCGATTCGGGCGCCGCCAGCACCGGCACGACCCGGCCCGCGAGGGGCACGGGCTTCTTCTTGCCGGCGTCCACGGTGCGGCGCAGGCGCGCGAGCTCGCGGATGGCGGACTCGGCCTGGGCGCGGGAGCCGGGGCCGCCCAAGCGGGGCCCCAGGAAGCCCTGGGTGGGCTCCTCTTCGGTCTCGCCGCGCGGCACGAAGCGCTGGATGCCCAGCTGGGAGGTCTCCTGCTGGAGCATGGCGTGCATCTGCTCGTTGGTGTAGCGCTGGGACTGCTCGTCCGGGAGGGCCGAAGCGGTGGGCGGCGGGGGCGGCAGGCCCGGCCGGCCGCCCTCGCCCAGGCGGATGGTGATGCCCTTGCGGTAGGCGTTGAGGAACACCAGGCCCAGGCCGGCGCACAGGGCCAAAGCCAGGACGGCGACGGCGGTCGTGACCGGTCTTCTTATCATCCGTGGGACACCGCGGCAGGCGGCGGCGGCCCCCCCTACTTCCTGCCCTTGCCCTTGACCGCGAACCTGCGGCGCAGCATGCGCGCCACCGCGGGCGGGACGAAGGCGTCGGCGGAGGCGCCGCGCGCGCACACCTCCTTGACTATGGAGGAGGACAGGTAGGTGTACTGCTCGTCCGGCATCAGGAAGACGGTCTCCACCTCGCGGTAGAGGCGGCGGTTCATGTCCGCCAGCTGGAACTCGTACTCCATGTCCGAGACCGCGCGCAGGCCGCGGATGAGCAGGCGCGACTTCTTGACCTTGAGGTAGTCGACCAGCAGGCCCGCGAAGGTGTCCACGTCCGCGTTGGGCAGGTCCCGGATTGCGGACTCCACCATCTGTATGCGCTCGGCCACGCTGAAGGTGGCCTTCTTGACGGGGTTGTTGGACACCGCCACGATGACGTGTTCGAAGAGGCGGCAGGCGCGCTGGATTATGTCGAGATGCCCCTTGGTGAGGGGGTCGAAACTGCCCGGGTAGACCGCGATCTGGCTCATGCGGCCATTCTAGCAATTCTGCGCAAGGGCGCTAGAGATTGCTAGACTCAGGTCGTGGAACCCATCATCCGGGCCCGCGGCCTGGTCAAACGCTACGGCGACCTCACCGCCGTGGGGGGCATCGATTTCGAGGTGGCCCCGGGGGAGTGCTTCGGGCTTCTGGGCCCCAACGGCGCGGGCAAGACCAGCACGGTGCACATGCTCTGCTGCGTCCTGCCCATCACCCAGGGCGACCTCACGGTGGCCGGCCTGAGCGCCCGGGAGCACCCCCGCCGCATCAAGGCCATGCTGGGGGTCTGCCCCCAGGAGGCGAACCTGGACACGGACTTCTCGGTGCTCTATAACCTGGCGGCGCATGCGCGCTGCTTCGACATCCCCAAGGAAGAGGCGCTGCGCCGGGCCGAGGCCTTGGTGGACCGCTTCCATCTGCGCGACAAGGCCAAAGTCTGCGTGGACGACCTCTCCGGCGGCCTCAAGAAGCGGCTCTTGGTCGCGCGCAGCCTGGTCAACGAGCCGGCCATCGTGCTTTTGGACGAGCCGACCACGGGCCTGGACCCGCAGTCCAAGCACCAGATCTGGGATGAGGTGCGGGCCATGAAGGCCGCGGGCACGACCGTGATCCTGACCACGCACTACATGGAGGAGGCGGAGCTGCTCTGCGACCGCCTGCTCATCGTGGACCAGGGGACGATCATCGAGAGCGGCGCGCCGCGGGCGCTCATCGACAAGCATCTGGGCGGCCAGGGCACGCTGGAGGGCGTATTCCTCAAGCTCACCGGCCGGGAGCTGCGCGAATGAGCCTCCTGGGCAACATCAGCTATCGGGTCCGCTACGTCTGGCGGCGCAACCTGGACGTGAGCCTCTTCTCCTGGAAGACGCTGATCCTGCCGCCGCTCTTGGAGCCCTTGCTCTACCTGTTCGCCTTCGGCGTGGGCCTGGGCGCCTATGTGGAAAAGGTGCGGTTCCACGGCCGGCTGACGGACTATCTGTCCTTCATGGCGCCGGGCATGGTCGCAGTCGGGGTGCTCTTCCATGCCATCTTCGAGTGCATGTACGGCTCCTTCATCCGCATGCGCTATCAGAAGACCTTCGACGCGATGCTGACCACGCCGCTGCTGATGGAGGACATACTGGCCGGGGAGATCCTGTGGGGCGCGACCAAGGGGTTCTTCGCCGGGCTGGCCGTGCTGGCGGTGATCTCGGTCTGGGGTCTGGCCGCGTACCCGGCGAGCCTGGTGGTCGTCCCGGCCGCGGCTTTGGCGGGGCTGCTCTTCGCGGGCTTCGGCCTGCTCTTCGCCGCGGTCTCGCCCTACATAGACAACCTGAACCTGCCCACCTTCCTGTTCATCAATCCGATGTTCCTTTTCAGCGGCACCTTTTTCCCGTTGGACGGCCTGCCGCGCGGGCTCAAGGCGGCGGCGTGGTGCCTGCCGCTGACGCATACGGTGGAGATCATGCGCGCCGCGACCTTCGGGTCGCTGCCGGCGCGGCTGTGGGGCAGCGTCGCCTATCTCGTGGTCCTGACGCCGGCGGTCTGCTACGCGGCCATCTTCCTAATGAAGAGGAGGCTCATCAAGTGATCCGCTACGAATGGGTTTGGCGGCCGAGCGCGAAAGCGCTCAAGGAGATCGCGGGGCTCTACAAGGCCGCGGGCTGGTGGGAGCCGACCGATACGCCTCAGCGCATCTGCGGCATGGTGATGGGCAGCCACTGCTTCCTGGCGGCGCGTTCGGGGGGGCGGCTGGTCGGCATGGGCCGGGCCATCAGCGACCGGACCAACGACGGCTACATCCAGGACGTCTTCGTCAGGCCCGGCCTGCGGGGCCGGGGCGTGGGGGCGCAGCTCGTGCGGCGCCTGGCCCTGCGCCTGCGCGTCGACGGCCTGGGCTGGGTCGGGCTGATCGCCGCGGACGGTGCCTGGCCCTTCTACGCGAAGCTGGGCTTTAGGAAGATGAAGCGGCACGACTCGATGCGGTTCGGCTCGAATTAGAGCCGGCTCCGGCGCGAACCGTCAGGATGGACCAGGGACCCTATTGGGCCATGCTGTGTCCGGACACAGTTGCGGAGCGGAGGCTGTCCCATATGGACATACAGTGTATAACGATGTAGACTGGGGTAGCCACGGCACAACCAGAAACATGAACAGAGCCAAGAAGAAGGCGGATTTTAAGGACCAGGCGTTGAGACGATACTACGACCAGGATTCGATGCTCCAGGCCGGCGGGCCGATCCGGCCCGTGGCCAGCTCCTTCCCCAAGCCCAGGCGGTTGGTCGCCTTGCGGCTCGAAGAAGACACGGTCAGCGCCATCAAGCACATCGCCGCTCAGAAAGGGCTGAACTATTCGACCTTGATGCGCATGTGGCTCACCGAACGGCTCGTGCGCGAAAGGCGCTAGCCATGGATTTCGACCTCCTCAAGCCCGAGCACTACGCCAGGCTCAAGCCCTTCTTCGCGGCGCAGAGCCAGCCCCTCTCCGCCTATTCGCTGGCCTCCCTGGTCTCCTGGAGCCAGTGCATCTTCGACACCATCTTCATCCAGATCGAGGACGCCGTCCTGTTCGGCGAGCGCCGCATGGACGACCCCGACCGTAAGCACCTGCTCCTGCCGGCCTGCCCCAACGGCCCCAAGCCCCCGGCCTGGCTCAAGGACCGGGCCGCGGAGCACGGCTTCCGGGAGTACCACCTCGTGCCCCAGACCTACCTCGACGGCTTCGGCCGCGCCGAGGTGGAGAAGCTCTTCACCGTGACCGAGGAGACGGACTACGAGGACTACGTCTACCGCGCCGCGCACCTGGCCGAGCTCCCCGGCCGAGACTACGCCAAGAAGCGCAACCTGGTCCGCCAATTCGAGCGGGAGTGTGTGGAGCCCGGCCGGGCCAAGGTGGACGCCATCTCCCCGGCCAACGCTGGAGCCTGCCTGGACTGTCTGGAGGTCTGGCGCAGCGAACGCGGGGACAAGGATTGGAGCGGGCTGCTGGAATGCGAGCGGCAGGCCATCACCAAGGCATTGCAGAATTTCGCCGAACTCGAATTCCAGGGAGTCATGATCGCCATCGACGGCAAGGTCCGGGGCTTCGGCATCGGCTCGCGGCTGCGCGACGACACCTGGGTCCTTCATTTCGAGAAGGCCTCGGACCAGGTCAAGGGCCTCTACCAGTATCTCGACCGGGAATGCGCCAAGCGGCTCTTCGCCGGCGTGACCTTCCTCAACAAGGAGAGCGACATGGGCGACCCCGGCCTGGCCCAGGCCAAGCTCTCCTACCGCCCCGCCTTCCGGGTCAAATCCTACCGACTCGAACTGCGCTGAAGGGCCTGCCGGGCCTCTTTGACCAAGGCCGGCTTGCGCAACAGCTCCAGCCCCGAAAGGGCCAAAGCCTGGACCGCCTTCAGAAGTCCCTGGTGCGCCTGGTCGGTGACGGCCTGCCGGGCGAACTCCCTGGTGTGCAGGTCCATGCCCGGGGGAGCGACCGGGCAGTAGAAGTATATGGTAGGAATGCGGTGGCTCACATTGCCGATGTCGGCCGAGCCGGGCACCGAGTCCTCGGTCGCGATATCCTTGATGCCGAGCCCGCGCAACTGGCGCTCCACCACGGCGGCCAGCACCGGGTTGTTGACCATGTCGTCCAGGGGCGGTTCGGAGTCGACGATCTTGACCCGGCAGCCCGCGGCCAGGGCCGCGGCGCGGGCGCAGTCCTTGACCCGGGCCGTGACCTCGTCGAGGTCCCGGCGCCGCAGAGCCCGGACATAGAATTCGGCCGCGGTGTGGTCCGGGATGACGTTGGGCGCGTCTCCGCCCTTGGTGATGATGCCGTGCACGCGCACGTCGGGCTTGAGCTGCTGGCGCAAAGCCGAGATGCCGTTGAAAAGGCCGATGACCGCGTCCAGGGCGTTGCGGCCCTCCCAGGGCGTGGCCGCGGCGTGGGAAGTGCGTCCCCGGAACTCGAACTTGAGCGCGTCCAGCGCCAGGCAGGCGGTGTTGACCAGCCAGAAGGTCTCCGGATGGGCCATCAGCACCGCTTGCGCGGGGGCGAAGACGCGGGCCTTGAGCATCGGGACCTTGCCGCTGCCGTACTCCTCGGCCGGCGTGCCGAAGACCCAGACCGAGCCGCCGGTCTCGTCGACGAGGGAGCCCAGGGCCGCCGCGGCCCCGAAGGCCGAGGCCGCGATGAGGTTGTGTCCGCAGCCGTGGCCGATGCCGGGCAAGGAGTCGTACTCCGCGATGAAGCCGATCGCGGGGCCGGGACGCCGGCCGCGCCGGGAGGCGCGGAAAGCCGTGGGCAGGCGCGGCAGGGGCTTCTCGATGCGGAAGCCCTGGTTGGCCAGCGCGGCGCACAAGAACTCCGAGCACTCGCGCTCGTGGAAGCCCTCCTCGGGGTGGGAGTGGACGAAGCGGCTGACGGCCACGATGTCGTGGGCCAGGGCCGCGACTTTCCGGAGCAGTCTTGGTCTCGTGTTCATCGGGTATATCCTAGCTTAAGCGGTATCGCGCGCGCAGCGGAAGCCGAGATTGAGGCCCGAGAGCCGCGGGAGCAGGCGGTTGCGCGCGGCGCAGCGGCAGAGCACGTCGAAAAGGCTCCAGGACCCGCCGCGCAGGACGCGGTAGACGCCGGCCTCCGGCCCGCGCGGCCCGGAGGCCGGGCTTCTGGCGTAGTAGCCCGGGTCGTACCAGTCCGCGACCCATTCCCAGACGTTGCCGTGCATGTCGTAGAGGCCGAACGCGTTGGGGGCCTTGCCGGCCACGGGGTGGGTCTGGCCGCCGGAATTGCCCCGGAACCAGGCGTATTCTCCCAGCCCGCCCTCGTCGTCCCCGAAATAGTAGCGCGTCTGCGTCCCGCCCCGCGCGGCGCGCTCCCACTCGGCCTCGGTGGGCAGGCGCTTGCCGGCCCAGGCGCAGTAGTCCCGCGCGTCCTCCCAGGAGACATTGACCACCGGGTGGTCGTCCGCGCTCCACGGCGGCTGCTGCGGCGCGGGCCGGCCCATCCGGCGGCAGAAATCGGCGAATTGGGCCGCGGTGACCGGGTGCCTGTCGATGAGGAACTCCGGCAGGAGCACGAGGTGGCGGGGCCGCTCGTCATCGTCGCCCTCGCCTTCGGGCGAGCCCATCCAGAACTTCCCGGCCGGGACGCGGACCAGGGGCGGGCCCCCCTCCGCGGTCATGGCGCCGGCGATGCCGCGCAGCGGAACCCGCGGTTCTCCGCCCCGTATTTCGGGTCGAACTTCTCCCGGTAGGTGGCGGACAAAAACTCGAACGGGCTGTCGAAAGCGCCGCCGCGCAGGACCCGCTCGTCTCCGGAGCGCGGCCCGCGCGGGTCCTGCTTGGGACTGCTGTCGTAGTAGCGCTCGAAGTACCAGTCCGAGACCCATTCCCAGACGTTGCCGTAAGCGTCGTAGAGCCGGCAGCCGCCGGGGGCCTTGAGCCCGACCGGGTGGGCGTGGTCTTCGGAGTCGAGCGCGAACCAGGCGAAGGCTTCCGCGAACTCCGGCATGGAACCGGCGGGCCAGCGCCCCCGGGCGTCGCAGCGCGCGGCCCGTTCCCATTCCGCCTCGGTCGGCAGGCGCCGGCCCAGGTGGCGGCAGTAGGCCCGCGCGTCGTGCCAGGTCACCGACACCACGGGATGCTGGGGCGTGCTCCAAGAGGGCTGGCGCGGGAATCCGCGCTTCGTCTGCGCGCAGAAATCCCGGTACTGCTCGACCGTGACCTCGCGGGCCTCGATCGAGTACGAGGAGAGGAATACCTCGTGGGCCGGGTATTCGTCCTCGCTGCCGCCGGGCTGGTCGGCGCCCATGGTGAAGTGCCCGGCCGGCATGAAGACCATGTCGGCGGGCTCCGGGGGCGCCTGCGGGGGCGCCCGCGGCGCCTGAGGCGCCGCCAACGTCGGCTGCTCCCGCATGAGCTGCGCGCGCAGCGCCTCCAGCCGGGCGCGGGCCTCGGGCCGGTCCGGCCGCCGGGACAGGGCTTGCATGAGGACGGCCACCGCCTGCCGGTAATCACCCCGAGCCGCCTCGCCTTCGGCCTGCGTCAGCAAAGATGTGTAAGTGGGGTCCTGGTCGGCGGGAGCCGCGGGCGGGGCGGCGTCCGCGGCCGCCGCCTGCTCCTGGGCGGCGGCCCGGCGCATGGCGGCGCGCATCCAGATCGCCCCCGCGGCCAGCAGGCCCAGGACGAGGCCGACGATCAGTCCCGTCAGCACGGGCCGCAGGACCCAGGTGTGGCCGACGGGCTTCTGGCAGAACCCGCAGACGGTGGCCGCCGGGCTGATCTCGGCGCCGCAGTGAGCGCAGCGGCCGGAGGCGGGCAGACGGTCGGTCATGCCGCGACGGCCGCGGAGAAGACGCGGGCCTCGGGGTGGTGGAAGACCAACGCCGAGACGCTCGCCTCCGGGTCCATCATGAAGCCCTCGGTCAGGGCCACGCCCGCGGTGCGCCGGCTCTCCAGGAGCTCCAGGAGCCGGGCCTGGGGCTCCAGGGCCGGGCAGGCCGGATAGCCGAAGCTGAAGCGCTCCCCGCGCGGGCCGATGCCCCACAGGGCGCGCAAGCGCTGGTGCAGGACCTCGGCCGCCGCCTCGGAGCCGTTGAGGGCCAGGGCGCCCAAGGCGTGCGACTTGAAATAGTCGCCGGCGTCGCGCAGCCGCGCCGCCTCCTCCCGCACGCCCGTGCCGGCCGTGACCACGAACAGGGCCACGGTGTCCATCCGGCCGGAAGACGCGGGCGCGGCGAAGTCGGCCAGGCAGAGGCGCTCCCCCGAGACCTGGCGGGGGAAGTCGAAGCGGGCCAGGACCTCCTTGCCGTCGGGAGCGGAGTAGAGCACCAGCGAGTCCCCCTCGGCCTGGCAGGGGCAGAAACGGTAGGCGGCCCGGGGCCGCAGCAGCCCGCGGGAGCGGGATTCGGCCCAGAGCTCCTCCATGCGGCGGCGCAGCTCCAGGGCTTTGGGGTCCTTGGCCGCGAAGAGCTTCTTGACCGCGCCCTTGAGTCCGAGGTGCTTGCCGTAGAGCATCTGCGGGTCGAGGTTGCGGAACACCTCGTCCGAGTCGAAGTCTTCCACCACATGCAGAGCCAGGTCCGGGGGTGTCGGGATGGGCCCGTCATGTGAAATCCGCTCCGGGACCTTGGACGGCGGGACCGCGGCAGGAGCAGTCCCCGCGGCCGCGCGCAGCTTCTCCTGCTCCTCCCGGTTGCGCTGTTCGCAGGCAACGCGTTTGGATGGATCGAAAAGCTCGTTGAAGATGGCCAGGCCGACCATGGCGTCCTTGGCGTAGAAGACCGGGTTCGGGTAGGCGGGGGCGACCTTGGCGGCCACGAAGCGCTGCGAAAGGGCCGCGCCGCCGGCCACGATGGGGATGTCCACACCGGCGGCGGCCAAGTCCGCGGCGGCGATGGCCATCTCCTGGCAGGAGCGCACCAGCAGGCCCGAGAGGCCCAGGGCCTGGGCGCGGCTTCGGCGCAGGCCCTCCAGGATGGCCTCGGAAGAGGCCTTGATCCCGATGTCCACCACCTCGTAGCCGTTGTTCTTGAGGATGATGTGGACCAGGTTCTTGCCGATGTCGTGCACGTCGCCTTTGACCGTGGCCAAAGCGATGGTGCCGCGCGAGGCGGCGCGGCTGCCCGCCAGGCGCGGCTCCAGGAGGCTCACCGCGGCCTTCATGACCTCGGCGCACTGCAGGACCTCGGCCACGATGAGGTCGTTGGCCGCGAAGAGCCGGCCCACCTCGGCCATGCCCGCCATGAGCGGGCCGTTGATGATGGCCAGCGGCGCCGTGTCCTGGAGGAGCTCCGTCAGCGCCGCCTCCAGCCCTTCGCGGCTCGCGGTCACCACCGCCAAGCGCACCCGGTCCGCGGCGGGCAGCAGCGGTCCGGCGGCCGGGGCCTTGGGCTTGGCCTGCCGGAAATGCGCGACGAACTCGGCGACCGCGTCGAAGCCGGCGGGGAAAGCGGGGTCCCCGGGACCCTTCCAGTCCAGGAGGGCCTCCGAGAGGCGCCGCTCCTCGGCCGGGAGCTGGGCGTAGCGGGAGAGCTTCTCGGTGTTGACGATGGCCAGATCCAGGCCCGCCTGCACGCAGCGGTGCAGGAACACGGCGTTGAGGGCCTCGCGGCCCGCGGGCGGCAGGCCGAAGGAGACGTTGGAGACGCCCAGCGCGGTCTTGCTGCCGGGCAGGGCTTCTTTGATGAGGCGCAGGGCCGCCACCGTCTCGGCCGCGCTGCCGTAGTACTTGCCGTCGCCCGTGGCCACGGGGAAGACCAGGCAGTCGAAGTAGAGGTCTTCCTCGGGGACGCCGAATTTGCGGGTCAGCAGCTCGTGGCTGCGCCGCGCGATGGCCAGCTTGCGCTGCCGGGTCAGCGCCATGCCATGGGCCTTGTCCTCGTCGATGGTTCCCACCACGAGCGCCGCGCCGTAGCGGTGGACCAAAGGCGCGGCCGCGGCGAAGCGCGTCTCGCCCGCCTCCAGGTTGACCGAGTTGATGATGCACTTCCCGGGGCAGCGCTGCAGGGCCGCCTCCATGACCGCGGGGTCGGTGGAGTCGATCATGATGGGAACCCGCACGGCCGAGGCCAGGCGCTCCAGCAGGCGCGCCATGTCCTTGCCCTCGTCGCGGTCCGGGTTGGCCAGGCAGACGTCGAGGACCTGCGCCCCGCCGCGCACCTGCCGCCGCCCGACGTCGGCGGCAGCGACGAAGTCCTCCTTGACTATCATGTCTTTGAAGAGCCGGGAGCCGACCACGTTGGCGCGCTCTCCCACGAGCACCGGGCGCTTGTCCTCGTCCACGGTCAGCGACTCCAGGCCGGAGACGGCCCAGCGCCGGGCCGGCGCGGCCCGGCGCGGCTGGTGCCTGGCGGCCGTGAGCGCCACGGCGCGGATGTGCGCCGGCGTGGTGCCGCAGCAGCCGCCCACGATGTTGACCCAGCCCTCGGCGCAGAAGCGCTCCATCTTGGCCGCGAAGGACTCCGGCGTCTCGCTGTAGCGGCCTTCCTCGTCGGGCAGGCCGGCGTTGGGGTAGCAGGCGGTGAAGCCCGGGGTCAGCGCAGAGAGCGTGCGCACGTGGTCGGTCATGCGGTCCGGGCCCAAGGCGCAATTGAGCCCCAGGCCGAAGAGCCCCCAGTGCGCTACGGAGTCCGCCAGGGCCTCGGCGGTCTGGCCGCCGAGCATGGTGCCGGAGGCCTCGATGGAGGCCGAGAGGATGACCGGGACGCGCCGGCCCAGGCGTTGGAAGCAGTCCGCGATGCCGCACAGCGAGGCCTTGATGTTCACGGTGTCCTGCTGGGTCTCGAGCAGCAGCAGGTCCACGCCGCCTTCGATCAGGCCCTGGGCCTGCTCGCCGTGGGCCGCGGCCACCGCGGCGAAGCTGATGCCCCCGGTCAAAGTGATGGTCTTGGTGCCGGGGCCCATGGAGCCGGCCACGAAGCGCGGCTTGTCCGGCGTGGCGTGGCCGCGGGCGGATCTCGCCGCGAGCGCGGCCGCGGCGCGGTTGAGCTCGAGGGTGCGGTCCGCGATCCCGTACTCGGCCAGGACGTGGCGCAGCGCGCCGAAGGAGCAGGTCTCGATGATGTCCGCCCCGGCCTCCAGGTAGCACTCGTGGACCGCCGCCACCACGGCGGGCTTGGTGACGGGCAGGATGTCGAAGCATCCTTCCTGTCCCGCTCCGCCGAAGTCCTGAGCCTTGAGGCCCTGGGTCGCGAGCTGGCTGCCCATGGAGCCGTCCAGGACGAGGATGCGCCGGCCCAGGGCCGCGCGCAGCGCGCCGGCGCGGGCGTCTTCGGGCAGGGCGAGGGTGTCGAGAAAGGTCATGGCCGGCGGCTCCTGGTCCTGGGGTCCGCGGGGACGTAGTCCTGCGCGTCGCCCACGAGGTCGCGGAAGCGGGGGAACTCGTAGACCTCGCTGAAGTCCGGGTCCGACCGCGCCCGGGCCGCCAGCTTGGGATCGCGGCGGACCGCCGCGTCGAGCTCGGCCACGGACTCGTTGAGTTGTCCCGAGAGGCAGAGCAAAGCGGCGTGGCGATAGCGGTTGGCGGCCAGGTCCGGCTGCAGGTGCGCCGCGGTCGCCGTCTCGGCCAAAGCGCCTTCCAGGTCGCTGGCCTCGAAGAGCAGGCGCGAATTGGTCATATGCGCCTGGGCGCGCTGGATGCGCGCGGAGGGGTTGTAGAAGCGCAGCAGGGAGTAGCGATAGAAGGGGCGGCCGGCCGGGCGCCGGGTGAAGATGAAGAGCCCGCAATCGCCCAGCGCCGAGTAGCGGACCTGCTCCCAGCGCCAATCGCCGCCGGGCCGCTTGAGCTGGGCGCGCAGGCCGAAGGCGGCGGTGGAGAGGATGACCTCCTCGAAGGGATGCGGCGGACCCTCGAGGGGGATGCGGATATCCTCCTGGAAGCCGGGGCGCTTGTAGCCGGCGTCTGTGAGCTCCTGCAGGGCCTTCTTGGCCGCGACCTTGTTCCAGGTGTGGGAGCCCGTCCAGTCCGCGGCCCAGGCGCCATGGGAGGCGTCTTCGCCGGGCGGGATGGTGAGGGTGCCGATGCGGGTGCGCAGGGGCTCCTCCAAGAGGTCGGCGCCGGTGGTGCCGTAGCCGATATGCCGGATGGCCACGGAGCAGGCGTTGTTCCAGCCGAGCACGGCGAGATCCTCCCCCAGGGCCTTCGGCCCGGAGGCGGAGCCCGCGGCGGAACCCGCGGCGAGAAGCCAGGCGGCGGCGAGCAACGCGCGCATGCGAATATAATACTACTTACCAGTTGCCGGGTCGCTAGGCGCGGGCCTCCCAGCGCCAGCACCCGCCGCCGTGGCCGGCCGGGAGCAGGCAGGGCAGGCCGGTGTGCGGCGAGCGGCGCCAGCAGCGGGCGTCATCGGCGGCCGGCCGTAGGGGCGCAGAGGCCAGGGCGCCGAAGTAGCGGCGCGCCGCGACGCGTAGGGCGTGGACCCGGAACATACTACATATACGAGCGAGGGGCGGGTTTTGTTCCCTCCCGGGGCGGCAGGACCCGCGGCGGAATTAAGTATTGTGTCCCCGAACTCGGTCAGAGGGCGTTGGCGCGGGCCACGCCCGCGAACCATAGGGCGCTGCGCTTCTTGAAGCGGTCCAAAGTCGAGCGGTCAACGAAGAGCAGGCCGTAGCGCTTGCGGTAGCCGTTGATCCAAGAGAAGTTGTCCAGCAAAGACCACATGTAGTAGCCGCGCACCGCCGCGCCGGCCGCGATCGCGCGATGCACGGCTTCCAGATGCGCGCGCACGAAGTCGATGCGCTCCGCGTCGTCCACCGTGCCGTTGTCCAGGCTCTCCACGCGGCCGATGCCGTTCTCGGTCACGTAGATCGGCAAGCCGGGGCGGCTCTGGTGGACGCGCAGGAGCAGGTCGTAGAGCCCCTCGGGGTCGATCTCCCAGCCCCAGGCGGTGAACCGGCCGCGCGGGTTCTTCACGAAGCGGAAGAGCCCCGCGATGGAGAACTCGCAGTCCTCCTCGGGGCGGCCCGAGGTGTTGAGGTGGAAGCGGGTGCCCGGGGCGTCGGCGCTCGCGTACTGCGGATAGTAGTAGTTGACCCCCAGGAAGTCCGGGGGCGCGCCGCGCAGCAGAGCCGCCGTCTCCTCCAGGCCCGGGGGCAGCAAACCTTTGCGGGAGTAGAGCTCCCGGACGTCCTCCGGGAAGCGGCCGTGCAGCGCCGCCTCGCTGAACCAGCGGTTGACCACGCCGTCGGCCAGCTCGGCCGCCCGCGCGTCCGCCGCGGAGTCCGTCGCGGGGTGGATGCGCGAGAGGTTGAGCACGATGCCCACGGCCGCGTCCCGGCGTTCCGCGCGCAGGGCCGCTGCGGCCAAGGCGTGGCCGCGCAGCAGGCCCTGGGCCGCGCGCAGGGCGCCGGCGTAGTCCCGCCTGCGGCAGGGGGGATGCAGGCCCGTCACGTAGCCGTTGAGCACGCTCCAGGCCGGCTCGTTGACCGTGGCCCAGAGCCGGACCCGGTCGCCGTAGCGCCGCGCGCAGGCGGCGGCGTAGTCGGCGAAGCGCGCGGCCGTGTCCGGATCCTCCCAGCCCCCGGACTCCCCGAGCTTGCTGGGCAGGTCCCAGTGGTACAGGGTCGCGTTGGGCGCGATGCCCGCGGTCAGCAGGGCGTCGAAGAGCCGGTCGTAGAAATCCGCGCCCGCCGCGTTGAGGCGGCCGCCCCCGCCGGGGAAGAGCCTGGGCCAGGAGATGGAGAGGCGGTAGCCGTTGTGGCCCAGCTCGGCCATGAGCCGCACGTCCTCGGCCCAGCGCCGGTAGTGCCCGCAGGCCGGCTCGGGCGAGGCGCCTGCGAAGATGCGCTCCGGATGCTCCCGGCAGAAGGCGTCCCAGACCGAGTCGCCCCGGCCGCCCTCGGCCGTGGCGCCCTCGATCTGCAGGGCCGAGGTGGCGCAGCCCCACACGAAGCCCGCGGGGAAACGCCTCAGCCCGGTCATGAGCCGGCTAGCCCGCCAGCAGGGCGCGCATCTCGGCGGCGCATTGCGGCGCGGCCGAGCCCACTAGGACGTGGGCCACGCCGTCCTTGGGCCGCATGACGCCGTAGGCCCCGGCCGCGGCCAGCGCGGCCGCGTCCAGGCGCGCGGGGTCCTTGAACTCGACGCGCAGGCGGGTGAAGGCGCAGGCCTCGACCCGCAGCAGGTTCTGGGCTCCGCCCAGCGCGGCCAGCATGCGCCCGGCCATCAGCGCGGCCTGCGGGTCCCGCGCCGGCTCGGGCGCGGCCTCCGCGGCCGGGGCCGCCGCCGCGTCCGCGGCGGGCAGGTCCGCCTCCGGGCCGGCCCCCTTGATGTAGAGCTCCATGTCGGTCTTGAGGTTCTCGGAGCGGGTGCCGAAGATGGCCTGCACCGCGTCGCCGGACATGACCACGCCGGCCGCGCCCAAGGACTTCAGCGCCGCCTGGTTGACCTTGGTGGCGTCCTGCACGCTGACGCGCAGGCGGGTGATGCAGGCGTCGAGGGCCTTGATGTTGGAGCGTCCGCCGAAGGCCAGGACCAGGCGGCGGGCGTGGTCGCCCACCGCGCCCTCGGCCACGGCCTCCTCGGCGTCCTCGCGGCCCGGGGTCTTGAGGTCGAAGGCGTCTATGGCCCAGCGGAACAGGGCGTAATACACGCAGGCGTAGACGGGCCCGATGACCAGCACCAGCCAGGGCTTGGTGTCCTTGGCGAAGTAGAGGACGTAGTCGATGCAGCCCTGCGAGAAGGTGAAGCCCAGCTTGGCCCCCAACACGGAGAACAGGATCTGGGAGGCGCCGGCCAGGACCGCGTGCAGGGCGTAGAGCACGGGCGCCACGAACATGAAGGAGAACTCGATGGGCTCGGTGATGCCGGTCAAGAACGAGGTCAGCGCCGCCGAGACCATGATGCCGCCGATGCGCTTGCGGTGCTCCGGCTTGGCGGCGTGCCACATGGCGATGGCCGCCGCGGGCAGGCCCCACATCTTGAAGAGGTAGGCCCCGCCCAGGATGCCGGCCGTGGGGTCGCCGGCGAAGAAGCGGGTGATGTCGCCGTGCACCACGGCGCCGGCCGGGTCCGTGAAGCTGCCGATCTCGAAGAAGAAGGGCACGTTCCAGATGTGGTGCAGGCCGAAGGGGATGAGCAGGCGCTCGACCACGCCGTAGACCGCGGCCGCCAGGGTCGGGTTGCCGTAGGCCGCGTACTCGGAGAAGGTCCGGATGCCGCGGCCGATGGGCGGCCAGACGAAGCTCAGCACGATGCCCAGGACCACGGCGGCGAAGGCCGTCACGATGGGCACGAAGCGCTTGCCCGAGAAGAAGCCCAGGTACGGGGGCAGCTCGATGCGGTAGTAGCGCTTGAACAGGCCCGCCGTGACCGCGCCGATGAGGATGCCGCCGAAGACGCCGGTGTCGATGGACTTGATGCCCATGATGGGCTTGACGTCCACGCCGTGGCGCGACGCCATCAGCCCCATGGTCGCGAGCATCACCGCGTAGCCCACCACCGCGGACATGGAGGCCACCCCGTCGTTCTCGGTCAGCCCCAGGACCACGCCGATGGCGAAGAAGAGCGGCAGGTTGCCGAAGATGACCCCGCCGGCCTCCTTCATGATGGAGGAGAGCAGGTCCGGCATCCAGGTGAAGCCCGCGCTGCCCACGCCGAGCAGGATGCCGGCCACGGGCAGGACCGCGACCGGCAGCATGAGCGACTTGCCGATCTTCTGGAGGAACCCGAAGGCGTTCTTGAAGATGTTCATGCCGCCACCTCCTGGCGCGCGATCAGGGCGCGCACTTCGGCCGCCGAGCCCAGGGCCACGGCCTGGCCGGCGAGCCTGCGGCACTCGGCGTAGTCGGCGCGCCGCACCGCGGCCTTGACCGCGGGGACGGCCGAGGGACTGACGCTGAGCTCCTCGACCCCCAGTCCGATGAGCAGGGGGATGGCCTGGACGTCGCCGGCCGCGCCGCCGCACACGCCCACGTGCCGGCCGTGGACGAGGGCGCCTTCGACCGTGCGCTGGATCATGAGCAGGACCGCCGGGTCCAGGGCATCCACGCGCGCGGCCATCTTCGGGTTGCCCCGGTCCATGGCCAAGGTGTACTGAGTGAGGTCGTTGGTCCCGATGGAGAAGAACGCCGCCTCGGCGGCCAGGTGGGCGCTGAGCAGGGCCGCGGAGGGGACTTCGATCATGACCCCGCAAGGGATGGCCGGGATGTCGAGCAGCTTGGCCTCCTCGTCGAGGATGGCCCGGGCCGCGCGGAACTCGGAGAGGTTGGCGACCATGGGGAACATGACCTTGAGCATGCCCCCGGCTTGGGAGGCGCGCAGCAGGGCGCGCAGCTGGGTGCGCAGGATCTCCGGGCGCTCCAGCAGCAGGCGGATGCCGCGCTCGCCCAGGAAGGGGTTCTGCTCCTTGGCCATGGCCAGGTAGGGCAGGTGCTTGTCTCCGCCCACGTCCAGGGCCCGGATGATGACCTCGGAGCGCGGGAAGGCCGCCGCTATGGCCGCGTAGGCCTCGCGCTGCTCCTCCTCGCCGGGGGCCTGCTCGCGCTCCAGGAAGAGGAACTCGGAGCGGCACAGCCCCACGCCCTCCGCGCCCAGGCGCGCGGCCGCCTGCGCGTCGGCGGCCTTGCCCACGTTGGCCGCGACCCGCACGCGGCGGCCGTCCTTGGTGCGCGCGTCGCCGGCCGCGGCGGCCAGGTCGGCCTCCTGGCGGCGGCGCGCGGCGTTCCGGGACGCCAGGGCCTTGTCGGTCTCCGCGGGAGTGGGCTCGGTGAGCAGGAAGCCCCGGTCCGCGTCCAGGATGAGCGGCGCGCCGTCCGGCACGGCCAGCAGGGCGGGAGGCAAAGCGGCCAGGGCCGGCAGCTCCAGGGCCCGGCAGAGGATGGCGACGTGGGAGGTCCCGCCTCCGCCTACGGTGGCTATGCCGCGCACCCGGCCGCGGTCCAGGCTGGCCGTGTCCGAGGGGGTCAGGTCCTCGGCCAGGAGGATGCAGTCCTGGGGGAACTCCCGGATCTGCGGCGCGGCGCCCGTGAGCAGGCGCAGCACGCGCCAGCCCACGTCCTTGACGTCCACGGCCCGGCCGGCCAGGAGCTCGTTGTTGAGCCGGCTCAACCGGCTGGCGAAGTCCTGGTAGGCGCATTTCCAGGCCGCGGCCGCGCCGGCGCCCTTGGCCAGGGCCGCCTCCGCGATGGCCAGCAGCTCGGGGTCGTCGAGCAGCTCGCGGTGCGCGCCGAAGATGGCGGCCTTGCCCTTGTCGCTCTCCGCGGCGAAGCGGGTCTGCAGGGCCTCCAGCTCGGCCTTGGCCGATTCCACGGCGCGGGCCAGGCGCGAGCGCGCCGCGGCCGGGTCCTCCGCGGCCTCCACGACCTCGGCTTCGGCGCGGCGGAACTGGAAGGCCTGGCCCAGCGCCAGCCCGGGCGCGGCGCAGACCCCGCCCAAAGCGCGCGGGTCCTTGGGCTTGGCCGGGGCCGGCTGGGGCCGGGGCGGCGGGGGCGCGGAGCTCGGCTCGTCGAGGGCGCCGGCCAGCAGGCGCGACAGAGCGGCCACGGCCTCGCGCGCGTCGGGCCCTTCGGCGACCAGCATCACCTTGTCGCCCTGCTTGACGTTGAGCGCCATGATGGAGACCAGGCTCTTGGCGTTGGCCTCGGAGTCGCCCCGGCGCGCGCGCACCGAGCTCAGGAAGCGCTTGGCCTCCTGGGCAAAAAGCGCGGCCGGGCGCGCGTGCAGGCCGGTGGGGTTGGAGATGAGGATGGCGTCGGAGCTGGCCTGGACCCCGGCCTGCGCCTGCTGCTGCGGGGCCGCGGCGCGCAGGCTGACCTCCAAAGCGGCGTCCCGGCCGGCCCTGACGTCCCCGTCGGGATGCGTCAAGGCGCCGACGCGGTCCACGTTGGTCACCAGGAGTTGGGTGAGCAGGCTCTTGGCCTTGCGCGCCACCAGGTCGGCGTCGAAGCGCAGGAGCTCCTGGCCCGCCGCGACCCGGTCGCCGAGGCGGACCTTGAGCGCGAAGCCCTCGCCCTTGAGCTGGACCGTGTCCACGCCGACGTGGATCATGATCTCCAGGCCCTCCTCGCCGCGCAAAGTCAGGGCGTGGCCGGCCGCGTGCGCGTGGAGCACCTCGCCCGCGCAGGGGGCCAGCACCACGGAGCTGGTGGGGTCGATGGACACCCCGTCGCCCACGATGCGCTGGGCGAAGACCGGGTCCGGGACCTTGTCCAGGGGCACGATGCGGCCATCCAGGGGCGCCAGCAGGCGCAGGATCGACGACTGGGCTGAAGATGGGTTCATGGTCCGCCTCGCTTCCATTGGGATGGAGTCGTAGGATGCTATGATATCGTGCCCGGAGGCCGCAACCGCTCCTCCGAGCGAAGGTTAAGCGGGCTCCGGTTCGCCGCGGTCGTGCGCGCGCCAGGTCAGGCCCAGGAGCAGGGCGCCCAGGGCGCAGGCGGCCAGGATGATGCAGAAGCCCGCGTCCCAGCCCCAGCGCTGCACCGCCCGGCCGATGCCCAGCTCCGCGATGGTGGCGCCGAACACGTAGCCGAAGAAGCCCGTGAACCCCGCGGCCGTGCCCGCCGCCTTCATGAAGAAGCCCACGCAGGCCAGGGTCAGGGCGTCCACCCAGGCCCGGCCGGCCGGGTTCTTCCAGTAGACCACCACGGCCGCGGCCACCAGGCCCATGAAGAGCATGGAGACCGGGCCCCGGCGGCCGCGGAAGAACCGGTCGCTGAGCCAGCCCGCGAGCAAGGTCCCCGGGATGCCCGCGTACTCGAAGAGGAAGAACTGCCAGCGGCTGAGGTCGTGGGAGCTGCCCTTGACCGCGCTGAGATACGTCGGCGCCCAGTCCAGCACCCCGTAGCGCACCACATAGACGAAGGCGTTGGCGCAGGCCAGCACCCAGAGCAGGCGGTTGTTGAGCACGAAGCCGAAGAGGATCTCCCTGGAGGAGAGCTCCCGCTCGCGGTCGGCCACACCCGTGTCGGGATAGTCGTCCTTGAACTCCTCGATGGACGGCAGGCCCAGGGACTGCGGCGTGTCGCGCAGGAAGACGATGATGAGCAGACCCATGAGGATGGCCAGCGCGCCCGGCACGTAGAAGGCGCAGGTCCAGGAGGCGAAGACGGCCATGGCCAGGCTGACGATGGGCCCGGCGATGCCGCCGCCCACGTTGTGCGCCGTGTTCCAGAGCGCGAACTTGGTCCCGCGCTCCCGGTCCGAGAACCAGTGCGTCAGCGTGCGCGCGCACGGGGTCCAGCCCATGCCCTGGAACCAGCCGTTGCAGGACCACCAGAAGACCATGGCCGCCAAAGAGGAGAGCCGGCCGAAGAAGAGGTTGATGAGGCCGGAGAGGATGAGCCCGGTGGCCATGAAGTAGCGGGGGTTGGAGCGGTCCGAGAGGCTGCCCATCACGAACTTGCTCGCCCCGTAGGCCAAGGAGAGCCCCGTGGCGATGAGGCCCACGTCGCCGGTGCTGAGGTGCAGGTCGTGGATGAGGTAGGGCTTGGCCAAGGAGAAGTTCTTGCGCACGATGTAGAAGCCAGCGTAGCCCCAGAAGGCGGAGGCCATCATCTGCCAGCGGTAGCGCCGGTAGGTGCTCGGCACCTCGGCCCGCGGCAGGGGCGGGGCGAACGGGGCGGGGCGGTAGAGCGCGCCGAGAGCGGAGACCATCTCGGCCAAGTATAACAAAACCGGGCGCGGGTCCCGGCTGGACAGGGACGGGGCCTTCTGTTAAACTTGGGCATGCCTGGAGCGCGGAATCTGGCCGTCCGCATCCTGTCCGCGGCCTGCTTGGCCGTCCCGCTGGCGGGCCGCGCGCAGAACGACCCGGGACTCGACGGCCGTCGCGACCGCCCGCCCCGGCCCCAGGTCTGGTCGCAGTGGAACCAGCCGCCGGGTGCCATCTATGATCCCGACCAGGTCAACCTTCCCGCGCCCGCGCCCCCGGCTCAGGGCGCGGCGACCATCGTGGTCGCGCCAGGGCCGCGCCTGCCGGCGCAGGCCTTCGCCCCCGGGCCGCGGCCGGGCGGCCTCTACGTGGACTACGGCCCGCGGCGGCCCCCCGAATTCGTGGAATTCGGCGACGAGTTCACGCGCATCGTGACCGAGTTCGTCGCGGACCAAGCCCGGAAGAACCGGGGCGCTTTCGTGGTCAAGGACGACCGGGACGGAAGCTACCATTATCTCAAGCTCGCGCGCGTCTTCCGGGACCGCATCACGAGGCTCTCGCCCACCGAGGTCTTCGGCTGCGTCGAGTTCGAGGGGATGGGAGGCACCTCCGGCAAGTATGACCTGGACTTCTACTTGACCAACGAGGCCTGGGCCTGGAAGGTGTCCAAGCTCCTCATCCACAAGGTCGACGGTCAGGCCCGCTTCCATTATACGAGCGACCATGTGGCCGTGGCGCTGGCGGCTCCGGCCGCGCCGGGCTCGTCCGCCGCGCCCAAGCCCGCGGCCCCGGCCGGGCTCAGCGCGGCCGCGGTCTTCCGCTCGGCCGGGGTGCTGCGCGCCGACGCGCCGGCCCAGCTTGTGGTCACGGTGTCCAACGCCGGCCCCGGCCCGGCCTACGCGGTGCGCCTCGTACCGTCCCTGCGGGGCGACGTGCCGGGCCTGGCCCTGCCCGAGGCGGTCGAACTCGGCGACATCCCGGCCGGGAGCACGACCACCGCCGCGGTTGCGCTGACCGGCTCCTGGGATCTGCGCACGCAGAAGGCGCGCCTGAAGCTCTCGATCCAGGAGGCCAACGGCTTCGACGCCGACCCCCTCAACGTGGAGTTCCAGACCCGCGCCGTCAAGCCGCCCAGCCTCCAGGTCGCCGGCGTCAAGCTGGGCCGGGGCAGCGTCCAGGCCGGGGAAGCCGCCCCGATCTCGGTGACGGTGGCCAATGCGGGCGGCGGCGCGGCCCAGGCCGTGCGGGCGGCCCTGGAACTGGGCAGCCCCGACATCTTCATGTCCGGCGAGCCGGCCATCGACCTGGGGGTCATCAGGCCCGGGGAGTCCAAGACCGCGCAGTTCGAGTTCTTCGTCAAGAAGCGCTACCAGGGGACCGGGTCTTTGCCGATCGCGGTCGCCCTGAGCGAGGCCACGGGCCGCTACGGCCTGCCCGCGCAGAGCCTGCAGCTGAGCCTGGGCCGGGGGGCGCCGGCCGCGGGGGTGGTCGGCGTGCCGGCCGAGGCCGAGCTCGAGGATGTCGACGTCCCGCCCGCGGTGCGCACCAAGGCCGACCGGGAGGCCTACGCCGTGGTCGTCGGCGTGGAGCGCTACCGCGACATCCCGGCCGTGGAGTTCGCCGCGCGCGACGCCCAGTCCGTCTACGACTATCTCACCCAGGCCATGGGCTTCGACCCCAAGAACGTCGTGCACCTGGCCGACGAACGGGCCACGCGCACGGACCTGGCCACCTACCTGGGGCCCTGGCTCAAGGACCGGGTCACGGCCAAGAGCCGCGTCTTCATCTATTTCTCGGGGCACGGCTCACCCGACCCGGTGACGGGCGAAGGCTACATCATCCCCTACGACGGCAGCCCCAACTACGTGCAGACCACGGCTCTGGCGCTCAAGCAGCTCTACGACGACCTCTCCCGACTGCCCGCCCGGGACGTGACCGTGGTCCTGGACAGCTGCTTCTCCGGGGCGGGCGGCCGCTCGCTTCTGGCGCGAGGCGTCAGGCCCCTGGTCAACGTCAAGCTCGCCGTCCCGGGCGCGAACAGCGTGGTGCTCTCCGCGGCCCAGGGCGGCCAGATCAGCGGCTCCTATCCCGAGGCCCAGCACGGGATATTCACCTACTTCCTGCTCAAGGGCCTGCACGGCGGGGCCGACGCGGACCGCAACGGCGCCGTGACCACGGCCGAGCTCTTCTCCTACCTGCGGCCCGAGGTGGAGCGCGCGGCGCGCCTGCAGCACGTGGAGCAGAGCCCCGCGCTCGCGCCGGAGCTCTCGGCCCTGGGCGACAAGGCCGGCCGGGAGTGGCTCAGGCTCAAGTGAGCTGACGGCGCGCCCGGCGGGATCTCTCGGCGGGGATGGGGCCGGTATACACTCTCCAGCGGTTTCTGGGATTCCCGACGAGGGTTTTGTCGTGATTCCGCCGGCAGGGAACTTCTGGGTCTCTCATTCGTATGTAATAGAGAGATGCGACAAAACCCTCTTCGAGAGTTCAAAGAACAGCGGGAGGACATGGTGGAGTCAGGTCCCCGGCCGAGGTCCGGCATCCCGGCGGAGCGCTGGACTGGCCTGCGCGCCATCCTGCCCGCCCGGAAGATCCCATGGCGCAGGCGTGACCGGAAAGGCGGGCGGCCTCGCCGGGACGACCATCTCTGCTGGGAGGCCATCCTTTGGCGGCTGCGCAGCGGGCGCCCCTGGCGCATGCTGCCCGGACGCTTCGGCTCCTCCAGGACCATCCAGCGGCGGATCGCACAGTGGCAGGCCCAAGGGCTCTTGGGCGCGTTGTGGTTCCGCGACCTTGAGCGGCTTCCCGCGATTGAGAGAGGGGACTGGCGGGACGCTCTCAGCGCGGCTCCGGGGAAGAATTGCGGGTTGTGGTACTGGGAGATGTTGGGCCAGCTGTGGGCAAGGACGGCGACGGGGCCTTAGGCGCGGTGGCCGCGCCCGTCCGGCATCTTTCCGTCCCATCTATTAGAAAAATTAATATAATGACCTGCGTCATACTTTTCAGCGGGGGACCTATGAGCTTCCATTTCATCAAGGAGCAAGACTTCGCGGCCTTTGTGGCCGACCTCATCCGGGCCAAGACCGTGATCGGCCCCGTGGCCAAGACCAGCCGCCAGCAGGAGAAGTTCGTCTTCGCCAAGCTCTCCGGCCCGGAGGAGCTGCGCCTGGACTACGACGTGACCATCCTGCCGCCCAAGAAGGAGTTCTTCCCGCCCAAGCAGCACCTCCTGCTCTTCGACGGCGCGCGCGTCTCCGGCTGCGTGGAGCCGGTCGAGAAGGTGCTCTTCGGGGTGCACTTCTACGACGTCAAGGCTTTGGACATGACCGACACGCTGTTCCGGGAGAAGAACGAGGACCGCAACTACCTCGCGCACCGCGAGGCCGCGACGATCGTGATCTCCAGCATCCAGAAGGTCTCTCCGCGCGCGTTCTGGGCCTCCATCGGCTCCGAGGTCAAGCCCCGGGGCCACGACGCCTGGCTGACCAAGGTCGCGGGGGGCCACGTCTACGAGGCCGTCACCGCCAAGGGCGAGGCCCTGCTCAAGCACGGCCGGTTCGCCCAGGCCTCCCAGCCGCAAATTGCGGGCGCGCGCCAGGCCAACGAGGAGATCTCCAAGCAGTGCCCGGAGCAGCTCAAGGGGACCTCGGCCTCCAACGCAAAGAAGGTCCGCGCCGCCTTCGGGGTCGAGGAGCTCTGGACCAAGTTCGCCCAGGACTGCTTCTCCTGCGGCTCCTGCAACACGGTCTGCCCGACCTGCTACTGCTTCGACGTGCAGGACTGGTGGCACATCGACCAGGATTCGGGGGGGCGCACCCGCACCTGGGACTCCTGCCTGACCGAGGACTTCGCCAAGATCTCCTTGGGCGCGGGCGCCCAGGAGAACTTCCGCGAGGAGCGCGCGGAGCGCTTCCGCCACCGCTTCATGCGCAAGGCCGCCTATCTCAACGAGAAGCTCGGCGGACCGGCCTGCGTGGGCTGCGGGCGCTGCTCCGCGGCGTGCACCGCGGATATCGCCGACCCCGCGACCGTCATCAACAGCATCCCGGAGGCCTGATATGCCCACCACCACCTGCACTTGCGGCGGCAAGGCCGTCGCCAAGGACGTCAAGGACAACATCTTCCTGCCCAAGGAAGCCAAGATCATCCGGGTGGAGAAGACCACCGAGATGGAGCGCATCTTCACCTTGCGCCTGGCCGACGAGAGCCAGATGAAGTTCGAGCCCGGCCAGATCCTGGAGGTGGGCCTAATGGGCTACGGGGAGATCCCGCTCGGGCTGGCTTCCTCGCCCACCCGCACCAACACCTTCGACATCGTGGTGCGCTCCGTGGGGCGCGTGTCCCAGGCCCTCAACCGCCTGGCGCAGGGGGACTCTTTGCTGGTCCGCGGGCCCCTGGGCAAGGGCTTCCCGCTGGAGAACCTGCGCGGCCACGACCTGCTGATCATCGCGGGCGGCATCGGCCTGTGCCCCACGCGCAGCCTCATCCAGTACACGCTGGACCGGCGCAAGGAGTTCCAGCGCTTCATCCTCTTCTACGGCGCGCGCGACCCCCAGCAGCAGCTCTTCCTCGCGGACCTGTCCGACTGGCGCAAGTCCAAGGACGTGGAGTATCACGAGACCGTGGACCGCGGCGACCCGTCCTGGAAGGGCAACGTGGGCGTCATCACCACGCTCTTCAGCAAGACCAAGATCGACCCGGGCACGCGCGTGGTCATCTGCGGGCCGCCCATCATGTTCAAGTTCGTCATCCGCGAGCTCGAGAAGCTGGGCGTCGCGCGGCAGAACATCTACCTGGACCTGGAGCGGCGCATGAAGTGCGGGGTGGGCAAGTGCGGCCACTGCCAGATCAACGACAAGTACGTGTGCACCGACGGCCCGGTCTTCCCGTTCTCGGAGATCGAGAAACTCGAGGAGGCGATCTAAGATGGCCAAGCCCAAAGTGGCGTTCTTCGACTTCACCTGCTGCGAAGGCTGCCAGATCGAGTTCACCAACTACGGCGACCCGGTCTTCCTGGAGCTGCTCAAGCACGTGGACGTGGTGGAGTTCCGCGAGGCCATGTCCGAGAAGACCAAGGACCCGATCGACATCGCCTTCATCGAGGGCAGCTTCTCCCGCGAGGCCGACCGGCCGCGCCTGGAGGAGATCCGCAAGCGCGCCAAGATCGTCATCGCCTACGGCCAGTGCGCCACCACGGCCGGCATCAACGCGCTCAAGAACCACACCTCGGACTACCGCAAGTTCGTCTACGGCAAGGACGCGGCGCTGCCGCACCTGGACAGCCAGATCGCGGTGGGGGTGGACCAGGCCATCAAGGTGGACTACTACGCCTTCGGCTGCCCGGTCAACAAGTACGAGGTCCTGCAGATCGTCTCGCACCTGCTGCACGGCAAGGACCCGGTCATCCCGAACTACCCGGTGTGCGTGGAGTGCAAGCGCCGGGAGACCATCTGCCGCTTCGACGTGGGCGACTACTGCCTGGGCCAGACCGCGCGGGCCGGCTGCGGCGCGCCCTGCCCGGCCGACGGCATCCCCTGCGAGGCCTGCCGGGGCTTCGTGGACAAGCCGAACCACGACTCGCTGGTCAAGGTGCTCGACAAGCGGGCCGGCATGCCCAAGGGCTGGGCGCAGACCAAGACCCGGATGTTCACGGCCAACCAGAGAGGAGACGTGAAATGAGCAAGACCCTGTCCATCGCCGTCCACCACCTGACCCGCGTCGAGGGCCACGGCAACATCGAAGTCGACGTCAAGAACGGCAAGATCCAGAAGTGCGAGTGGCAGGTGCCCGAGGCGCCGCGCTTCTTCGAGGCCATGGTCCGGGGCCGGCATTACACGGAAGTGGCCCGGATCACCAGCCGCATCTGCGGCATCTGCTCCGTGGGCCACACGCTGGCTTCTTTGAAGGCCACCGAGTCGGCCCTGGGCATCGAGGTCTCCGAGCAGACCTTCAAGCTGCGCTCGCTGCTCAAGCACGCGGAGAACTTCGACAGCCACGTGCTGCACGTCTATTTCCTGGCCGCGCCGGACTTCCTAGGCGCTCCCTCGGTGTTCCCGCTGGTCGCGACCCACGGGCCTGTGGTGGCCCGGGCCCTGCGCCTCAAGCGCCTGGGCCACGAGTGGGGCTCGCTGATCGGCGGGCGCACCACGCATCCGACCAAGGCCATCCCGGGCGGCTTCTCCGCTTTCCCCACGGTGGCGGAGCTCAAGGAGCTCAAGGCCAAGATGCTGGCCGCGGTGCCCGACCTGGAGGAGACCCTCAAGACGATCGCGGCTCTGGCCCCGGCCATCCCGGCCTTCGACCGGCCCACGGAGTACATGGCCCTTCATTCGCAGAGCGGCTACGCGCTCTATGACGGGGATATCCAGACCGTGCTGCCGGACGGGAACAAGAAGACCTACAAGGTCGCCGACTACAAGACGTGCACCAACGAGTACCTGACCGCGGTCTCCACGGCGAAGTACACGAAGAACCGGCTGGGGAGCTACGCGGCGGGCGCCTTGGCGCGCTTCAACAACAACCACGAGCAGCTCCTGCCCGAGGCCAAGAAGGTGGCGGCGGACCTGGGGCTCAAGGGCATCTGCACCAACCCGTACATGAACACCGTGGCGCAGGTGGTGGAGATCGTGGAGAGCTTCCACGAGTCCTTGGCGCTGGTGGACCACTTCATCAAGAACGGCGTGAAGGACGAGCCTTTGGCCAAGCCGACCAGGTTCGCCAAGGGCGCGGGCGCCACCGAGGTGCCGCGCGGCATCCTGTTCCACGAGTACGAGTACGACAAGGACGGGATGTGCCTGGGCGGCAACTGCATCATCCCGACCAACCAGAACCACGCCAACATCCAGAAGGACTTCGAGGCCTTGGTGCCGAAGCTGCTGGGAGAGGACGCGGACGAGAAGAAGATGGAGCTGCGTCTGGAGATGCTGGTGCGGGCCTACGACCCGTGCATCTCCTGCTCCACGCACTTCCTGGACGTGAAGTTCATCCGCTAGACTTCATCCGTTATTCCGGTGACAGGATCCAGCGCATGGCCTTTTCGTAGTCCGTGAAGGCATTGACTGAAAAGCCGCGGTTGTACGCGCAGGTCTCGAAGAAGCGCGCCTGATCGAAGTTGACTCCCGGCTGGACGAGGAGAGCCACTTTCCTGCTGAAGGCATTCCCATGGCGGACGAGCTCGCCCGCCAGTTGATATATGTCGGTCACTGACAACGCGGACTGAGTATCACGGAAGTCCACAAGCAGCTCGTAATCCGCCGGGGGGGTCTCCGCTGCCGCTACAGCTACGAGGAGCTTTCTGCTTGTATCGAGGTTGATGAGTCCATCGGCGGTCACCTCAAGAAAATCTTTCCCATTGACGATCTTGATCTTTATCGCCATGCGATGTCTCCTCGCGTGATCCTTTCACGTTCGCGCACGCTCTTCATCAATTGGCCCGTCTTCGCAGTTCTATAGGCTCGAAGTGGATCTCCTTGCTGTCCTCATGCTTGATGAGGAACGCCTGCAGCTCCTTGGGCTGGGCGGTCAGGACTATCCTGTCGCCTACGATCTCGTGCTTGAGGGATTGGGGGGACTTGGCCAGGAAATCCACGAACCAGCTCGGGTTGAACATGGCCATCTTCAGGGTCGGCTCGATCTGATAGACGCGGATGAATGTGTGGACGGGGAAGAGGTGCCATTTGAAGTATTCGTTCTCTTTCAATTCGGGGTCGCTTGGGAAGAGGTCCAGGAACATGCGGTCCTTGATCTTCAGCAGATGCGCCTCGAATCTGCCTGGCTTTCCTTTCTCGTCGGTATAGGTCGCGGTGAACAGCTTGTCGTTTTCTTTCACGAATTTCCAGCTGTCCTTCTTTTCGCCCGTGCTCCATTCGCCCTGGAGAGCGGGATCGGAGATGATGTCCTTATCGGTGTACAGGGGGTGCAAAGACGGGACGCAGCCCGAGAGCAGCGCCAAAGTTCCCATGAGGCAGAGCGTCTTCATTCTTTCCATGCTATTGAGGGCTAGCCTTTGACTCGTCGAATGCTTGTTTCGCTGCTATAAGGCCGTCCATCGCCCGGACAAAGCCGACTATCGGCGCCAACTGCAACATCATCTCGATGATCTCCTGCTCCGTAAAGCCAAGATTCAGAGCCGCCTTCACATGCACTTTCACTTGCAACGCGGCTCCCAAGGTGACCATGCCGGCAAGCGTAACGGCTTCTTTTGTTTTGATGTCCAATCCAGGCCTTGCATATATCTCTCCGAATACAAATTCCAGCAGATACCGCGTGAAATCAGGGGAGATCTGCTTCATTTTTTCAACGACAGCGCTGCCCGCTTCGCCCTCCATTTCAAGCAGCTTTTTCAGCCCCTTGTGATATTTGGCAGATTTCATTGGCCCTCCATGTGTGAAAAGACCGTTACGCGACGGCCTGCGGCGCGCGCTATGTGCGCGCCGCATTGGCCACCCCACTTTGCGCCGAAACTGCGCGCGCCCGCAGAGCCGAATGTTGGGCATCCGCTAGGTCTTTGGGCCGCCCTCCATTACCCGCTGCCTGGCAGAGAAAATGGTGAAGTAGTCCTTGCGGACAAGAAGACCGGGGATGCGCACCTCCCCTTCCTGTAAGCCCCCAAAACGAGTGGGCCGCAGGAAGCGATAGACCAGTGGATATTCCTGATATCTAGATCGAACCCAAGCCTCGATATCGGCCGCATAGTGTGTCCAGAGCTCGGGACAGCTGGTCTCGGACTGCATGAAGATGACTTTTGGCGCTGCCGAACGCAATGCATCAAGGGTCCCGTTATGCTGAGGTGTCCATTGGGCCTGCATAGGAAGGTACATTACATTCGGCACTGCAGGTTCTCGTTCCGACAACAAATAGATCTGCGGCGAGGTTGGGAATGAGGCAATACGATCGTCGATCCTGGTCCCGCGGCGGATCGTTTCGCTGATAGCTCGGAGCGCCATGAATCCTGTCTCATAAGTCGGCTGGTGCAACTCGCGCCTGGGCTTTGACAGAAGTGTCGGCGCTAGGAGCCCGGCAAGACAAGCCAATCCAAGAATCTTCCACTGCATCTTCTTGCATCTTGCCAGCCGATTCAGGACCGCGCTAAGCGCCAAGGAAAGCAGCATGGTCCCCATCAGAAAGAAAGGTGCGCTGTGGAAGGGAGCCTCCGCAAGGAAGACCGTCGGGCGAGTTCGGAAGGTGAACATTGCTAGAATCCACCATGCCGCAAGTCCCCAACGGCGCTGTTGCGCCCAATAGATTGCGGCACCCCACCAAACTGCCTTAATGATGGCCTCCCAGTACGCATAGGGTTCCGTCCAGAAGCGCATATCGATAAGGAACAACAGCGTGTCCCAGACATTGCCGGCAATCCAGCCGCCGACCGAGGAATCGGCTCGGCTCCCAACGGCTGCGGGATAATACGCGAAGTTGAAACGAACCGCCTGTTGCCAAAGGGCTCCAAGCGAAGCGTAGCTGAGGCACCAGAACAGGAGCACCCCGACAGTCCCCAGGGCCCACACAGCGGCCCAGCGTCTGAGATTCTTCTTGAGTCCGCTGAAGGAAGGACTCAGCAGAACACATGCTGGAACCGCGACTAACGTCGAAGACGCGGCGACAACCCAGAGCCCCGCGCTCGCGGCAACGCTCCTCGTCGAAGCTCGCAGACGCGCCCCCAAGATTGGCCATCCCCAGATGATTGTTATCGCGACGCAGGCTGGGGCCCACAGGTTCTCCACAAGAAGCATCTGGCCCCACCAGAGGGGCATCCAAAAAGCGCTGAGAAAGACGAAGAGCGGGCATGCGAGCCAGAACTCCGGAGGATATCGTCGCCTAATCCATGCGTGAAGAGCGACCGCGATGAAGGCCCACACCAGGAAGGGGATGATACGAAACGCTAGAAAGCTGCCTCCAAAAAGTTCCGCCGAGAGCGTTGGGAGGAAGAAGTCCAGCGGCAAGTGATTAGAGAAAATATCTCGGTAGAGGGAGTGCCCCCGGCTCAAGAGCCATCCGATTGTCATGTTGTTGAATTCATCAACGGAAAGAGGCCAATAGAGCAGACTATGCATGCTCCAAGCCCCATAGGCCAGGCCAGCAGCAACATACGCGTCAATAAGGAGTGGCACCAAACCAATCCTAGCGCGCCCCCGAGCCATCAGTGGCGTTGAGTAAAGCATCTCTTGACCCTGGTTCGACCGAAGTCCGTCCAAACTCTTCCGGGAAACCCCGAAAAAGCAACCCAATCTGCCGCCGGCTGTCTGATTCTCTCCGTAGGGCTCTCCAGGAATGCCCATGCAGCAGTCCCGACTGGGATCATGCCGATCCCGGGAGCCAATTGCACCAGCATGAGGTCTTCTCTTCGTTCATGATATGCCCAACATGTGAGTCTGCTGAACTGTGATTTGCCAGTTCGAGAGGACTCTAACAGTCAAATTCTACTTTAGAAGCTTATCTCAGGCAAGGTGGACTCGTTTTTCCACTTTATGCGAAGCCGCGGGGTTGGACGGCTTTTTGTATGACGGCAATGCAGAAGGTTTAGCTATAATACCGCCCATGAGCAGACCAATCCTCGCCGCCCCGCTGGCCGCCCTCGCCCTGGCCGCTTTGGCCGGCTGCGCCGGCCCCACCGTCTACCAGAACACCAGCTGGGGCATGAACGAGAAAGCCTTCAAGATCGCCCGGCCCGCCGCAACCGCCGCGGGAGACCGCCAATGGCTCGAAGACACCACCATCAACGGCCTCAAAGCCGCCGTCACCTACCGCATGGGCGCCAAAGGCCTGCACGACGTCACCGTGCTCTTCGACCCCGTCCAGGTCGCCAAGGATCAGTACATCGACACCTACCACCAGGTCAAAGCTTTGCTCAGCGACAAATACGGCGCTCCCGAAGCCCAGGCCACCGACCTCGTCGTCCGCTCCCAGAAATACATCATCACCCAGGCCCCCGACTACCAGAGCAAAAGCATCTTCCGCACGCGCCTGGCCCTCATCGAGCTCACCTGCGAAGGCGCCTGCGACGGCACCCCCGGCAACGGCGTCATGATCACCTACGGCGAGCCCAAAGCCCCCACCGAAGGACTCTAGGCGGCAGGCCGTGCTCTTCTTGGCCTGCGCGGGGCTGCTCTCCGCCGTGTCCGTCTACGCCGTGGACCGCATCGAGCGCATGACCGAAGGTCCCGTGCCGGCCGACCCCGACCTCCTGAAGGTCGTGTTCCGCTCGGGCCTCCTGGTCACTTGCATCTTCGCCTACGCCATCATCACCGGGACCAGCCGCTCCTACATCGCCATGGCCCTCCTACCCTTCATCGTGGCCGCGACCCTGGCCGCGGCTTACGCCTGGAAGACCCACCACCTCAAGACCGCGGCGCAACTTCGGACCATCCGCTTCGACCGCGATGTCCGCGAATGCATCGAGGCGCTCCGCAGGGATCCCAAGAATGCCGCGGCCCACGCGCGCCTGGCCGAGATCTACGAGGAAGCCCGCGACTGGCCCAAAGCCGTGGAGCACGGCCGCAGACTCTGCGAACTCGAGCCCAGCGAGAAGAACCGCAGGCGCCTGGCGCAGTTGGAAAGACAGGGTCAGGGCAACAGCTGATCGTCGTACGTCTCTGACGATATCGGCTTGGGCTCCGGCTGGACCGGGACCTGGACCGGCGGCGCCGCGGCCTCCGGCGGGGTCTCGGACGCGGCGGAAACAGCCACCGCTGGATGGGCAGGCTCGGCCGCGACCGCGGGCGCGGTCGGCTCGACAGCGGCCACGGGCGGCGCCGCAACAGGCGCAGGCACGGCCGGAGGAGCGGCGGGCCGCGCCTTGAACAAGGCCCGGTCGTCTATGAGCCGCTGGACCAGCTTGGCGATGACATTGTCAGCCGCGGCCGGAGGGCCGACCTTCATGGTCTTCATCTCCGCGAACATGGAGACCATGGACTTCGCCTCCACGTCCACCGTCTCGTCGTAGGAGCGGACGCTCCGGCCGGCCGCGTCCTCCACCGAGAGCACGCCCTGGGCCAGATGGTGGCTGGTCTCGGACATGATCGCTCCCGTGATGAGTCCCGTGAAGACGCACAGCACGATCTTCGGCGCCTGCCAGGGGTCCTGGTTGAACTTGTAGCCGAACTGCGCGGAGATGACCAAGTCCACGTCCGCGTAAGCTTCCCGGGAGAGCCGCAGCGGGAAGCGCACGTCCTGGAACAGCCGCGACTGACGCAGGGCTTGCGCGAACTTCGGCCCGAAGGCATAGCCCTCGCGCTCCAGCATCTGCTGCGTGGTCAACGGGTCGTTCACGGCCAAAGCGGAGCGCTGTTCGTCGAGCACCAGGCCCACGCGCAGAGGCAGAGGCGGCTCCGAAGACCGGGGCATGGACGACACCGGCTCGGGCTTGAGAGTGTAATGCGTGCAGCCCGTGACGCCGACAAGGACGGCCAAAAACGCGGCGGCAACGGCTGGCGCGGCTCTCATCATCATCATGATACCATTCCGGGAACGCGCCCGCCCGGCGCATTCGATGAGCGCGGCTCATTCATGCTATTATTCATGACGCTGTTTTATCATGCCAGCGAACCTGAAAAGCCGAGGAGTTTCCACCCATGAACAAGTTCGATAAGAAAGTCCTTTTTGTAGGCTACGGCGCCGTGGCGCAATGCGCCCTTCCCATCCTGATGAAGCTCCTGAAGGTCTCGCCCAAGCAGGTCACGGTGATGGATTTCGAGGACCGCAAAGCCGCGCTCAAGCCCTCGATCGCCAAAGGCGTCAAATGGGTGCGCAACCGCGTCACCAAGCAGAACCTCAGCCCCTTGCTGGGCAAACATCTCAAGGAAGGCGACGTGCTCATCGACCTGGCCTGGAACATCGACGCCCTCGTGCTCCTGCAGTGGTGCCACGACCGCGGCGTGCTCTACATCAACACCTCCACCGAGGTCTGGGACCCCTACGCCGGCGCCGAGAACAAGCACCCCACCGAGCGCACCCTCTACTGGCGGCACATGAACGTGCGGCGCATGATGGCCAAGTGGGACCGGCCCGGTCCCACCGCGGTGCTCGAGCACGGCGCCAACCCCGGACTCATCTCCCACTTCACCAAGTACGGCCTGCTCGACATCGCCAAGAACCTGCTCGCCGAGCGCAAGGTCAAAGGCAAGGCCGCCGAGGAGCTGCGCCAGCTCGTCAGCGACCAGACCTTCAACGTCCTGGCCCAGAAGCTCGGCGTCAAGGTCATCCACGTCAGCGAGCGCGACACGCAGATCTCCGACGTGCCCAAGCAGGTCGACGAGTTCGTCAACACCTGGAGCGTGGAAGGCTTCCGCGAGGAGGGCGTCACCACGGCCGAGATGGGCTGGGGCACGCACGAAAAAGAGCTGCCGGCCATGGCCTACCAGCACAAGAGCGGCCCCAAGAACCAGATCTGCCTGGCGCGCATGGGCATGAACACCTGGGTCTCCACCTGGGTTCCCGACTACTGCATCCGGGGCATGGTGGTGCGCCACGGCGAGGCCTTCACCATCTCCGACCACCTCACGGTCTGGAAGAACGGCAAGGCGGTGTATCGCCCCACCGTGCACTACGCCTACTGCCCCAGCGACAACGCCATCATCTCGCTCAACGAGCTGCGCGGCTACGACTACCAGCTCCAGCCCAAGGTCCGCATCATGAACGACGAGATCATCAAGGGCTCGGACATCCTGGGCGCGCTGCTCATGGGGCATCCCTACAACGCCTGGTGGTGCGGCAGCGACCTCTCCATCGAGCAGTCGCGCCGCCTGGTGCCGCACCAGAACGCCACCACCATGCAGGTCGCCATCTCGGTGGTGGCCGCCACGATGTGGATGATCGACAACCCGGAGCGGGGCGTGCTGGTCCCCGACGACCTGCCTCACGAGTTCGTGCTCAAGACCGCCATGCCCTACCTGGGCAAGTTCATCTCCAAGCGCTCGGATTGGACGCCGCTCAAGCATTACACCAACGCCTTCCTGGGCTTCAATAACCCGGCCGTGGACCGGAAGGACCCCTGGCAGTTCAAGAACTTCCTGATCACGGACGGCGACTAGGTCTCAAAGGAGAGAGGACAGATGATCCCGCGCAAACAGCTGCAGAAGCTCGCGTCCCGGCACGGCACGCCCCTCTTCGTGGTGGACCACGAGGAGATCCGGCGCAACTACGCCACCTTCAAGAAGTACCTGCCCCGGGTCCAAGCCTACTACGCGGTCAAGGCCGAGCCCCTGCCTGAGATCGTCGAGACCCTCTACAAGGCGGGCGCGAGCTTCGACGTGGCCTCCATGCCCGAGTTCCGCATCGTCCACGAGAACATCAAGCGCCTGCCCGCCAAGCAGCGCCAGGACTGGATCTGGGACAAGATCATCTACGCCAACCCCATCAAGGCCAACGAGACCCTGCGCCAGCTCGACCCCTACAAGCCGCTGGTGACCTACGACAACGTCGAGGAGATCTACAAGATCAAGAAGTACGCGCCGCACGCGGGTCTGGCCCTGCGCATCCGGGTGCCCAACACCGGGGCCATGGTGGAGCTCTCCTCCAAGTTCGGGGCCGCGCCCGGCGAAGCGGTGGACCTCATCCTGGCCGCGGTCAAGGCCGGGCTGGTGGTGGAGGGACTGAGCTTCCACGTGGGCAGCCAGACCACCAACTTCGAGAACTTCGTGCAGGCCATCAACCTGGCCGCCGACATCTTCAAGGAGGCGCGCGAGCGCGGCTACACGCGCATGAACGTGCTCGACATCGGCGGCGGGTTCCCGGCGCCTTACGACGAGACGGTCAAGCCCTTCAAGATGCTGGCCACCAAGATCAACGCCGAGCTCGACCGGCTCTTCCCGCGCGACATCGAGATCCTGGCCGAGCCGGGCCGCTTCATGATCGCCACGGCGGCGACCTCGGTGGTCACCATCCTGGGCAAGGCGCTGCGCGACGGCAAGGTCTGCTACTACGTCGACGACGGGGTCTACCACACCTACTCGGGCATCATCTTCGACCACTGCCATTACCACCTCAAGTCCTTCCGCAAGGGCCCGGCGCAGATCTGCGGCGTCTTCGGCCCGACCTGCGACGCGCTGGACGTCATCTCCATGTCGGAGAGCCTCCCCGCGGACCTGGAGCTCGGGGAGCTCCTCTATAGCCCGAACATCGGGGCCTACAGCCACGCCTCGTCCACCTACTTCAACGGCTTCCCGCCCGCGAAGGTGGTGCACGTCAACCGCTAGGTCGGGCTTGCGCTATCTCATCGGGGTCGGCACCTACGCGGCCTTCGACGATTCCATCGGCTTGCGCATCGTCGAGCGCATCGCGGAGGGGGGGTTGGAGCGAGGCTTCCGGGCCATCGACCTTTCCGGCAACATGGTGAACCTCCTGAACTACCTGGAGAAGGACAGCGAGCATATCCTCATCGTGGACAGCGCGAAGATGGGCCGCAAGGCCGGCGATTACGAGTTCTTCAGGCCGGAGGACGTGGAGACCAGAAAGCAGCTCGCCGGGTTCTCCACGCATGAAGGCGACCTGCTCAAGGTCCTGGAGTTCGCCCGGGAGCTGAAGTACCGCATCCCCCCCATCACCTTGATGGGCATCGAGCCGGAGACCGTCAAGAGCGAGATGGGACTCTCCGCGGCCTTGCAGGCGCGCCTCGACGAGTATGCCGAGGCCGCCATCCGGCGCTGCCTCGGGCCGAGCTAGGCGGCTATCTCATGCAGGCCTTGTGATAGCCCCTGGCCTTCGCTGACTTAAAAAGGGCTTTCGCGTCCGGCGTGGCCAGGCCGGATTCGTCCTGGTCCGGTCCCAAAGCCGCGCCCAAGGCGCCGCCCACGTCGAGCATGTACTTCAGCATCTCGGGAGGCGGCTTGCCTCCCGACTCCGAGCTGGAGGCCTCGAAGCGCCCGCGCAAAGTGACACAGGCCTTGTCCGGGCAGTCGTTCATGAGCTTCTCCACAAGGCAGGCGGGCAGGTCCTTGGCGCGGACCTTGCGCAGGGCCTCCTCGTCGATCATCGGCTTGCCGAGCTTGCAGAGATAGGCGTAGCGGCGCAAGGTGGGGCACTCCCTCTGATCCGCCTTGCCCGCGCAGGAGTAGTCTTCGAGCTCCGGTATGCTCACCGAGCCCTGGGACTGGTAGTTGCGCAGCCGGTCCACCTCGTCGGTGCCCACGCCCCCGAAGCAGGCGAACTGGCAGCCGTAGACCGCGTCCGGGGAACCGGGCCGGGCGTGGACCTGGGCCGAGACGATGTACTGGGCGCCGGGGTCCACGGCGTGGATCAGCTCGTGGAATATGCGCGCGTCCAGGGGATATTGGATGGCGTGGGTCTTCAGCGGCAGCACCAGGTCCACGGAGCCGTCCTGATAGCGCTCGATGCGGCCGCCCTCCGTGCCGGTCTCGTCGCCGCAGAGCAGGCGCAGTTTATTCCGGGCCAGGGCTTTCTGGATCTTGCCGGACATGGCGGGATTGAGCCGGTTCAGGCAGGAGGACGCGGCATCCGCGGCGCGCTCAGAGGCCTGAGCGAGCTGCTGCGCGGCCGCCTGCGGACATTCCGGCGATATGGGAAGCTTCGCCGTGGCCACGAGAGCCCCCGGGACCGCGGCCACTTTCGCGCGGACCTTGTCGCAGGACCCGCCGGCCAGCCGGCACAGGGCGTCCTGGGCCTGGTCCGCGAAGGCCGTGGCGGAAAGGAGAAGCAAGGCGGCCGGCCAGAGGGGCATCCCCACCTCCTGAATTAGGGAGCTTCAACAATGGATATAGCCCCGGGAAGGGGGCGCTGTCAAGATATGTCTCGGCCGCTGGTCCCGGAGCGCAGAGTGCGCCAGTCCAGCCGGAACCCGCCCAGGAGCGCGTCCATCGCCTCTTGCACCGGCGCGCTGGAGTGCGGATGCCGGCTGCACAGCAGCCACAGGTTCTCGCGTATCCCCAAGGACCGCTCGTGGAGCTTCACGAGGCGGCCCCGCTCCAGGTGGCGCTGGATGGTGAAGGGGTCCAGGAAGCCCACGCCTTCTCCGCGCAGGGCCATGGCCAGGATGAGGTCCGGGTCCTCCACCTCGGCCTGGATGCTGGGCAGGACCCCGTTGCGGCGCAGGAAATCCATGGCGTCTTTGTGCAGCGGGTTGTCCTCGGCGCGCACCATGAGCGGCAGCTCCTCCAGCATCCGGGGAAAGCTCCGGCCCCGGGCCTTGAGCGCGGGCGTGGCCACGAAGAAGTGCGGGATGCTCGCCACCAAGCGGCTGCGGAAATCCGGGCCCAAGGCCGGGGAGAAGTCCACGTTGGAAAGGACGATGTCGAACATGCGCCGGCGCAGCTTGTCCTCCAGCCCCTCGGGGGTGCCGGAGGCGATCTTCACGATCATCCCGGGCTCGCGCTCCTTGACCGCCTGGGCCACGGCCAGGACCTTCTCGCGCGAGATGGAGCGGCAGAAGCCCAGCCGCAGATAGCGCGTGGCCGCGGCTTCGCCGCCGCGCAGCCGGCCGGCCAGCTCCTCGGCCTGGCCGAAGATGCGCTCGCAGTACTCGAAGACCACCCGCCCCTCCGTGTTCGGGGTCACCCCGCGCCGGGAGCGCAGCAGCAGGCGCCGGCCCACGGAGCGCTCCAACTGCTGGAGCTGCTGGCTCAGCGTGGACTGGTTGAGCAGGAGCTGGCGCGTGGCCGCGGAGATGCTGCCCGCCTTGGTGATGATCCAGAAATAGTAGAGCTGGTTGAAGTTGAAAGGCATCATCGACATAACCGATAGGATATATCATAAATATCGCTTTTACAAATACCAGGTGCCGCGCTATCCTATGGGTGTGAAGATCCGCAGCCTGCCCTCGGTGGCGACGGTGGTCCTGGCCGTGGACGACGACGCGTCCGTGCGCGCGGAGGTGGCCGCGGCCATGCCCCGGTCCTACCGGCTCATCGCCCTGCCGGACGGCTCCGAGTTCATGGAGACCGTGGAGGCCTATGAGCCCGACCTCGTCATCCTGAACCCGCAGGCGCCAGGAGAGGACGGCGTCAGCCTGGCCCGGCGCCTGCGCAGCCGCGCCGAGTTCCGGCACATCCCGGTCCTGTTCCTGACCTCCATGAATGAGGAGGCAGCCTGGCGCCGCCTGCTGGAGGGCCAGGGCGACGCGGTCCTGGCCAAGCCGTTCGCCCCCGGGGAACTGCGCAACGCCATCGTGCGCTTGGTGGAAGGCCGGATAGAGCAAGGGTGAGACCATGAAAAGGCAGGATGCCGTGAACATGCTGGTCTTCAACTGCGGCAGCTCGTCCTTGACCTTCAAGGTCTTCGCGGCGGGCTCGGAGGATGACGCCGCGCCGGTGTTCTCCGGCAAGGCCCACCGGGTCGGGGTCAAGGGGAGCGCGCCGTCCTTCCTGGAGTATCACGGCGGGCCCCGGAACGAGCGGGTGGAGACCCCTCTGGCCTCCCACGGCCAGGCGGCCGCCTTGGTCGTGGAGAAGCTCGCGCGATGGGGCCTGCGCGTCGATTACGTCGGCCATCGCTGGGGCCACAGCGGCGGGCATTTCAAGACCGCCTGGGTGGACGAGCATTTCATCGAGGAGCTCCGGGCCCTGATACCCCTGATGCCCATCCATCACCCGGCCATGTTCAGCGTCATCCGCCGCTGCCGCAAGCTTCTGCCGCAGACCCCGCAGTTCGTCACCACGGACGGCAGCTTCCACTCGTCTTTGCCTCCGCACGCCTACACCTATCCCCTGCCCAAGAGCGTCATCCGAAGGTTCGGCTTCCGGAAATTCGGCTTCCACGGGCTCTCCTACCAATACGTGGTCAAGGCCGCGGCCGAGCATCTGGGCCTGCCCCTAGCCGGCTCGCGCATCGTGGCCTGCCATCTGGGCACCGGGGGCTCGAGCGTGGTGGCGGTCAAGGACGGCCGCTCCTGCGACACCTCCATGGGCTACACCGGCCTGCCGGGCCTGGTCATGAGCACCCGCAGCGGGGACGTGGACCCACTGCTGGCGACCTACATCATGGGCGTCTACGGCGAGCACGCTGACGACCTGGTGGACCTGCTCAACAAGCGCTCCGGCCTGCTGGGCGTGTCGGATTTCTCCAGCGACATCCGCGACCTCATCCCGCGCCTGGACCAAGACCCCAAGGCGCGGCTCGCCTTCGACATGTACGTGCACCGGCTCAAGAAGTACATCGGCAGCTACGTGGCCGTGCTGGGCGGCCTCGACGTCCTGGTCTTCACGGACGACATCGGCCTGCACAACTGGCTGCTGCGCCAGGAGGTCTGCTCGGGCCTGGGCTGGTGCGGCGTCGAGCTCGACGCCGAGGCCAACCGGAAAGCCGTGGGAGACGAGCTCTCGGTCCTGAGCCGGCCGGGAGCGCGGGTCCGGGTCCTGGCCGTGCCCACGGAAGAGGAGCTGGTCATCTGCTGGGAGGGGCTGCGGCTCCTGGGAGGACGATATGCGCCTCATGCTCGACCCTGAACCGCCGGCCGTGCGCTGGTGCCAGGAGACGGCCGCGGGCCGGCGGGTCGGCCGGGGCCTGCCGGCCGCCCTGCAAGGCGGCGCGGTGGAATCGGTCAGCTACCGGCTGCGCCACGGGGGCGAGCTTCTGCGCGAGCCGGTCAGCCGCGTGACGCCGCAGGTGCTGGCCGCCGCCGAGGCGGCGGTGCGCTACTCGCCCGAGTACAACGGGCTCACCGTGTCCCTGATGAGGGAGCTGCAGTCGCGCCTGCCCCGGGCCGAGCACCTGCTCCTCTGCGACACGGCCTTCTTTTGGGATATGCCGGACGCGGCCAGCGGCTATGCGGTGCCCGCGGAGCTGCGGCGTCGGGGCGTGCGGCGCTACGGCGGCGACGGCCTCCTGCACCAATGGGCGGGCCTGCGGGCCGAGGAGCTCTTCGGGCCCGCGGCGCGGCGGGTGGTCTCCATCCGCCTGGGGGACCGCACCAACGCCGCCGCCCTGGCCGCCGGCCGGGCGAAGGACACCACCATCGGCTTCACTCCCGTCGAAGGCATCCTGTCCGACACCTGCTGCGGCGACATCGATTCCTCCGTGGTCTTCGAACTGCAGTCCTCCGGCCTGGCCTTGAGCGAGATCAACGAGCTCCTGTCCGCGCGCAGCGGGATCCGGGCCTTGGTGGGCCGGCGCTGCGGCTTCGCGGAACTGCTGGCCGGCGCCGGCGCGGGGCCGGCCCGGGCCCGCCGGATCCTGCGCTATGAGACGGTCAAGAGCGTCGGCGCCTTCGCCGCTTTGTTGGGAGGCGCGGACGCCGTTGTGTTCTCGGTCGACGACCCACCGGCCAGCGGCCGCTTCATCCGGGACATCTGCCGCGACCTCGGCGGCCTGGGCCCGGGGGTCAAAATCGCGGTCCTGGAGTACGATATCTGGCGCGTCATGTCGCGCCTGAGCCGATCCGCCGCAAAGGAGGTTTGATATGGACACAGAGAAGAGATTCATGGTAGACGTGGGCATGAAGGACCTGCCGTTCCCGATCCGGGCCCTGTCCAAGGCCGACCCCGAGGGGCAGGCCACGGTGGCCGTCATCTCGATCGAGGCGCGCATCATGCACGAGTTCGAGGCCGGCTGGATCGACCGGTTCATCAAGGTCGTGCACGCGCACCGGGAACGCATCGGGACCAAGACCCTGAGGCAGAACATCGCCGACTACGTCTCGGAGCTCAACGCCACCACGGTCAAGGTCAACTTCGAGTACCCCTTCTTCGTCGAGAAGAGGACGCCGGTCGCGAAGGAGAAGTGCCTGGTGCGCTACAGCTGCGCCTATTCCGCCAAGGTTCCGTCTTTGGACAAGGACCCCAAGGTGTTCTTCAAGATCGCGGTGCCCTGCATCACGACCTACCCGGCCTCCGACGCGCAGAAGAGCGGAGGGCTGTTCGGACAGCTCAGCGTGGTGACCATCGAGACCGAGTCCAAGAAGGACGTCTATCCGGAGGACCTGGTGGAGCTCGTGGACCGGCATGCGGTGACGCCGCTCTACTCGTTTTTGACCGAGAAGGACCAGGAGGCGGTCATCAAGCGCATCCACTCCGAGCGCAAGACCAGCGTGGTCATGGTCGACGAGATCAAGAGCGAGCTGGCCGCGGACCGGGGCTTGAACTTCTATTCCGTGCGCTGCGCCAACTTCGGCATGCTCCACTGCTACAGCACCATGATCGGGACGGAGAAGAGCTGGTGGGTGCCGTTCAGCGGCGTGGAGGACGACCTCTAAGCCGGCCGGAATTTGTAGAATAGCGCCGGAAATGAAGACCATCGCGGTCCTGCCGGCCTACAACGCGGAGAAGACCCTGGAGAAGACCCTCCGGGACATCCCGCCCGGCTGCGTCGACGAGGTCATTCTCGTCGACGACGCCTCCCGGGACGGCACCGCCGAGCTGGCGCGCAAGCTGGGCCTCACCGTGTTCGTCCATCCCAAGAACCGCGGCTACGGCGGCAACCAGAAGACCTGCTACGCCGAGGCCCTCAAGCGCGGGGCGGACATCGTCATCATGATCCACCCCGACTACCAGTACGACGCCCGGCTCGCCCCGCACATGATAGGCCTCATCGCCGCCGGGGTCTGCGACATGGTCTGCGGCAACCGCATCCGCACGCGCTGGGAGGCTCTGGAAGGAGGCATGCCCTTCTACAAGTACGTCAGCAACCGCGCGCTCACCATCTTCGAGAACATGATGACCGGCCAGAACCTGGGCGAATGGCATTCCGGCCTGCGGGCCTACTCGCGCAAGGTCCTGGAGACCATCCCCTGGGAGCTCGACTCGGACGACTTCGTCTTCGACCAGCAGTTCCTCATCCAGGCCGCCAGCATGGGCTTTCGCATGGGCGACGTCCCGGTGCCCGTGCGCTATTTCCCGGAGGCCTCCTCCATCAGCTTCAAGCGCAGCCTCGTCTACGGCCTGTCCGCGCTGCTCGTGCTCGCGCAGTACGCCCTGCACCGCTTGGGCCTGGTGCGTTCCCCCAGGCTCTGCCCCAAGACGAAATGAGCCCTGAGGCCCTGCCCACTCCGTCCGCGCCGGAGTCCGCGCGCTGGGGCGGGGTCTACGCGGCCGCGACCGCGGGCCTCGGCCTGGCCACGGCCGCGGGCTTCTTCTGGCCTGTGGCCCGCGCCGGCCTGTCCGCGAGCGCGCTTCTGGTCATCATCGCGGGCATCGCGGCGGGCAGCGGTCGGGTCGCGGCGGGATTCCTGGGCCTGCGCGGCCCGGAAGAAGGGGCCAAGACCGTGGTCGGGATGACCTTGGGGCTGGGGCTCTTGAGCCTTTCGGTCCTAGCGCTGGCGGCCTTGGGCCTGCTGCGGACCTGGACGCTCTCGCTGATGCTGGCCGCCTTCTGGCTGGCCGGGTTCTCGGAGCTGCGCGCCGCCCTGCGGGGCTGCCGCCTGCCGGAGCAGTGGAGAAGCCGCCCTCTGGCCGCGGCCGGCATACTCGCCGCGCTGGGACTGACCTTCTGGCTCACTTGGGTGCCGCCCCATCAGTACGATTCCTTGGTCTACCACCTGGCCCTGCCGGCCGCCTACCTGCGCGCGGGAGGCCTCACGGTGGAGGGCCTGCCCGTTTTCGCGCATTTTCCCCAGAACGGCGAGATGCTCTTCGTTCTGGCCCTGGCGCTCAAAAGCGACCTGCTGGCCCAGATGTTCATGTGGCTGGCCGCGGCCCTGAGCGTGGCCTGGCTGTGGACCATGGCCGGGGCGGAGATCGCGGCGGAGGCGCGGCTGTTGGCCGCGCTGCTTCTGGCCACGCATACGGCCGTGATGCTGCTGGCTTCGACCACCTACATCGATCCCTTGGTCATGCTCTGGACCACGGCCGCGGTGCTGCTGTTCTGGCGGTGGCGGCGCGAGAGCGCGGGCGCGCCCCGCTCCTGGCTGGCGCTTTCCGCCATATTCGCGGGGCTGGCCCTGGGCGCCAAGTACACGGCCGGGATCACGGCCGGCTCCCTCGGGCTCTTTTTGGTCAAAGATTGGCTCTGGGGCCCGCCCGCGACGCGCCGCGCGCGCGCCGGCGACCTGGCGGTCTTCGTCGGGGTGGTCACGGTGGTCTTCTCTCCCTGGCTGGTCAAGAACGCGCTGCAGGCGGGCGACCCCGTGTTCCCCTTCCTCTATCAATGGTTCCCGGCCACGCAGGCCGGCTGGCCCGCGGCCGGCGCGGCACGCTACTTCGCCGTGCTCACCGAGTACGGCCACGGGGGCGCGTGGGCGCAGGCGCTTCTGGCCCTCCCCGGCCAACTGCTCGGCAACAGCCTGCGCTTCGGCGGGGGCATGGACGTGCTGGGAGACATGGGTTGGGAGCTCCTGTTCTGGGCCCTGCCGCTGGCGGTGTGGGCCGGTTGGCGGCGCCGCAACCGCACCGCGCTCTGGCTGCTGGCTTTCTGCGGGCTCTACCTCGCCGCCTGGTTCTCCACGGGGGTGGTCCTGCGCTTCCTGACCGCGCTGGCGCCGCTGTTGTGCCTGCTCGCCGCCTACGGCCTGCACGCCTTGTGGTCGAGGCTGGAGAGCGGGGGCCGGGTCATGCTCGCCGCGGGCGCGGGCCTGCTGGTGGCGACCCATGTCCTGGTATTCCTCTACGCGCACGCGGTCTTCGGCAGCGGGCGGGTCCTCGCCGGTCTGGAGAGCCGCGAGGAGTTCCTCACCAGCCGGCTGGAGTACTATCCCTGCGCCGCCTGGGCACGGGAGCACCTCGGGGGAAATGATAGAATCCTCATCGTGGGCGAGCAACGGGCCTATTATTGGACACAGGACAACACGGCCACCACGGTCAACGCCCCCAACCGGTACCGGGCCTGGGCCGACGACTCGGCCAGCCCCGCGGCCTACGCGGCCCGGCTGAGGGCGGCGGGTTTCAGCCACGTGGCGGTCATCCCGCGCGAGGCCCGGCGCCTGGCCCCGGCGCTGGAGTCCTTCAACGAGCGGGGCGCGCGCAACTGGCTCGGATTGGAGTCGGGCTTCGTGGAGCCGGTGTTCCAGGGCCCGGCCTGCGCCATATACCGCCTGCGCTGACATGGCCACCCTAGCCGCGGGCTGGAAGCTCTACGCCATCGCCGTGGGGGCGGCCGCCGGCTTCTCTTTCCTGCTGACCCCCCTGGTGCGCTCCTTGGCCCTGCGCTTCGGCTGGATGGACGCGCCCTCCTCCTCGGTCAAGACCCACAAGGTCAGCACGCCGTCCATGGGAGGCGTGGCGATATTCCTGAGCTACGCCTCAACCTTGCTGCTTCTGCGCGCGTTCACGCGGTTCCCGAGCGGGACCCTGCACAGCCTGCGCGGCCTGATGGTGGGCGGCGCGTTGGTCTTCGCCATGGGCGTGGTCGACGACCTCAAGAAGACCCGCGGCCACGGCCTGCATTTCAAGCCCAAGTTCGTGGTGCAATGCCTGGCCGCGCTCTGCCTCCTGTACTTCGACATCCGCATCCATTTCATCAAGCCGGATTACCTGGCCGTCGGCCTGACCGTCCTTTGGGTGGTGGGCATCACCAACGCATTCAACATCATCGACATCATGGACGGTCTGAGCTCCAGCCAGGCCGTGGTGGCGGCGCTGGGCTTCCTCCTGATCTCTTTGCCAGCCGGGGATCTTTACATCAAATTCGCCTCCGCGGCCCTGGCCGGGGCCGCGCTGGGGTTCATCCCGTGGAACCTGTCCGCGCGGAGGAAGATCTTCATGGGCGATTCCGGGGCCATGACTTTGGGCTTCCTGCTGGCGGGAATCTCCCTCGGCACCCATCCCGGCGGCATCAACGATCTGGGCGTGTTCGCCCCGCTCCTGATCCTCTTCGTGCCCATGTACGACACGCTCTTCGTGATGTGGCTGCGCCTGCGCAAGGGGCAATCGCCCTTCCTGGGCTCCAAGGACCATTTCGCCCTGCGCCTGGAGAAGCTGGGCCACTCCCGCGGACGGATCGTGGCCCTCTCCGTCGCGGTGTCGGCCTTCCTGGGCTTCCTGGCCTTCCTGGTGACCCAGCTCTCCGTGCCTTACTCGGTGTGCATCTACGCCGCGGTCGCCATCGAGGTCCTCGTCCTGAGCAACGCCCTGGCCAAGGTGGACATCCATTGACGAGGACCGAAGTCCTCGTCCTGGGCGCGGGACTCTCCGGCCTCTCCACGGCCTATCACCTGCAGCGCCGCCGGGGCGGCGGCGTCCTGGTCGTCGAGAAGGAGGGGACGGTCGGAGGCACGGCCGCCTCCGCCGCGAAGAAAGGCTTCGTGTTCGACAAGACCGGGCATCTCCTGCACCTGCACAGCCCCACCGGTAGGCGCCTGATCGGGGCGCTGCTGGGCCGCGACCTCAAGACGCTCGAGCGCGACGCCTGGATCCGACTGCAGGGCCGCTACTCCCGCTACCCGTTCCAGGCCAACACCTACGGGCTGCCCGCGGGCACGGTGGTGGATTGCTTGGCCGGGTTCTTGGAGACGGTCTACCGTCCCCGGCCCAAGTCGGGGGGAGGCCGGAGCTTCGCGCAGTTCTGCCTGCGGCAGTTCGGTTCCGGCATCTGCCGGCACTTCATGTTCCCTTACAACCGCAAGCTGTGGGGCGTGCCGCTCTCCCGCTTGACGGCCGAGTGGCAGGGCCGGTTCGTGCCGGCTCCCGAGCCGGCCGAGGTTCTGGCCGGCGCGCTCCTGGATCAGACCAAGCGCTTCGGCTACAACGCGGTCTTCCATTATCCCCGGCGCGGCGGCAGCCAAGCCTTGGCCGACGCTTTGGCCGCGCGCCTGGAGCCGGGCACGGTGCGCACCGGCGCCGCCGTGACCTCCGTGGACCTGGCCGGCAAGACGGCGCGGGTGCGGGGCCTGGGGGAGGTGCGCTTCGAGCGGCTGGTCAACACCATGCCCCTGCCCGAGTTCCTGGACCTCTCCGGGCCCTGGCCGGCCGCGATGCGCGCAGCCCGGCGGCGCCTGCGCCACGTCAGCGTCTGGTGCCTCAACCTCGCCCTGGACCGGCCGGACCGGACCGGGCGGCATTGGGCCTACTTCCCGGAGCCGCGCTACCCCTTCTACCGGGTCGGCGTGTACAGCAACTTCGCCGCGGCCAACGCTCCGGCCGGGACCTCCTCCTACTACGTGGAGGTCTCCCGCCCCGGGGGAGTGCGATTCGGCCTGCGGGCCCTGGAGCGCCGAGTCCTCGAGGGCCTGCGCGACTGCGGCGTGCTGCGGCGCGGCGACCGGTTCTTGGTCAAGGAGTGGCGGCCCATCCCGTACGGCTACGTGCTCTACGATTTCCAGCGCGGGCCGGCGCTGGCGGCGATCTTCGGGGAACTGGGTCGCCAGGGCGTGGAGTCCATCGGCCGCTACGGGGCCTGGAAGTATTCCTTCATGGAAGAGGCCCTGCTGGACGGAAAGGCCTGTGCCGAACGTTTACTCATTTAAGGAGCAGACATGATAAGCCTGCGCAAGCCCGTCGTCTTTTTCGACCTGGAGACCACCGGGGTGGCCCCGGACCAGGACCGCATCGTGGACCTCGCTTTCCTGCGCCGCGACCCGGACGGCAAGGAGGACGTCTTCTCCTCATTGGTGGACCCGGGCATGCCCATCCCGGCCGAGGCCACGGCCGTGCACCACATCACCAACGAGATGGTCCGCGGCCAGCCGCGCTTTTCCGACCTGGCGCAGAAGCTCCTGGAGTTCCTCGGCGACGCGGACTTGGCCGGCTTCGGCATCCTGCGCTTCGATATCCCCATGCTCACGGCCGAGTTCAAGCGCGCGGGCATCACTTTCACGACGGCCAGCCGAAGCCTGGTCGACGCCTTGACCATCTTCCACCGCATGGAGCCGCGCAACCTGACCGCGGCCTACAAGCTCTACTGCGGCAAATCCCTGGAGGACGCGCACCGGGCCGAGGCGGACATGCGCGCATCGAGCGATGTCCTGTGGGCCCAGCTGGAACGCTATGCGGAGCTGCCCAAGGACATGGCGGGGCTGGCGAACTTCTGCCAGGAGCAGCGCGGCGCGGGCACCGTGGACGGCCAGGGCAAGCTGGTCTGGCGCAACGGCAAGGCCGCCTTCAATTTTGGCAAGCACCGGACCTTGACCTTGGAGGAGGTGGCGCGCAAGGAGCCGGGGTACATCGAGTGGCTCATGGGCGCGGAGCGGACCACGCCGGAGCTTGCGCGCATATGCCGCGACGCCTTGATGGGGAAGTTCCCGGTCAAGCCTTCGGGGGGGAAGTAGGTTGAAAAGGGCGGTCGTCCTCCTTTCCGGGGGGCTCGACTCGGCCACGGCCCTGTACTGGGCGCGGGCCAAGGGCTACAAGCCGACCGCTTTGACCGTGCACTACGGACAGAGGCACGTGCGCGAGCTGCAAGCCGCGCGGGCTCTTGCGCGCCGGGCCGGCGCGGACTGGGTCCCGGTGAGGCTCTCCTTGCCCTGGCTCAAAGCGAGCTCGTTGGTGGACCGCAAGAAGCGCCTGCCCGAGATCTCCGCTTCCCGCATCGGGAAGGGCCCGATTCCTTCGACCTATGTGCCGGGACGCAACACGGTGTTCCTGTCCTTGGCCGTTTCCTTGGCGGACGCGGCCGGGGCCGAGGCCGTGGTCATCGGGAGCAACGCGCAGGACTTCTCAGGCTATCCGGACTGCCGGCCGGAGTTCAACGCGGCCTTCCAGAAGACGGCGCGGCTGGGAACTCGGCGCGGGGCGGAGGGAAAGCGGCTGGCCCTATTGGCGCCGCTTCAGCGCCTGGATAAGGCCGGCATCGTGCGCCTAGCCCGGCGGCTGAAGGTTCCGCTGGAGCTGACCTGGTCGTGCTACGCGGGCGGCCAACGGCCCTGCGGCCGCTGCGACTCCTGCAAGCTGAGAGCGCGCGGCTTCGCCGCGGCCGGCGTGAAGGACCCCGCGCTGGGCTAGGGAAGAAGGACGAACTCGCTCTGCGTCGCGGCGCCGCGGGAAGGCAGGGGCAGGAAAGCCTTCGCCAGCCAGGCGGAGCCGATAAACCCGACGACCAATATCGCGGCGCACGCGAACATTCCGGGCCAGGGGCTCGGGGACGGCGTGCATTCTTTGTCCATGGAGATATGATACCAGCGCGCTCCGCAGGCCAGATGACACGCAGATAACAATTGGATGACGCCGCGCTCCGTGTAGTATGATAGCGGCTGCCTATGGCCAGAGCCGGCGCGGCCCTCCGCGTAGTCGAGGTCTTCTCTTCCTTGCAGGGCGAGGGCCTCTGGCTCGGCCAGAGGCACGCCTTCGTGCGCCTGGCTGGCTGCAACCTGACCTGCCGCTACTGCGACACGCCCAAGACGCGTTCGACCGCCGCGGGCAAGCCTTGGCCGGAGAAAAAGATCGAAACGGAGCTTTCCCGACTCTTCTCCGAGAAGAAGCATGAGGCGGTCTCCTGGACCGGCGGGGAGCCCCTCCTGCAGGCCGAGGCGTTGCCGCGGCTCATGCAATGGGTCCGGCGGCAAGGGGTGAAGAACCTCCTGGAGACGAACGGGACCATGGTCGCGGCTTACAGGGAAGTGGCGCCTTTCTGCGACCTGGCTTCGGTGGATGTGAAGCTGCCTTCGGCCACGGGGGGGGAGTCGTGGTCGGAGCATCTGGAGTTCCTGCGCGTGGCGCCGGAGAGGAGCTTCGTGAAGGTGGTGCTCACCGCGCGCACGACCAAGGCGGAATGGCGCCAGCTCATACGCCTGATGCAGGAGGCCGCGCCCAACATGCCCTTGGTCCTGCAGCCGGCCACGGCCTGCGGGGGGGAGCGGCCGGCCGAGCCTGAGGCGGTGATCTTCTTCCTGCGCCAGGCCTCGGCCTTGCTCAAGGACGTACGCCTCATCCCGCAGTGGCATCCGGTCTGGGGCCTGGCCTGATCCATGCCCGTCAATGTCTTTCCTGATAGGAGACCCATGAAAACGATCAAGATCCTTTTGCTCGCCGTCCTGCTGCTGCCGGGCTTGGCCTGGGCGGGAGCGCCCCAAGTCCCGGAGCCGCTCGACATGCCCCTGCCTTCGGACCTCATGCAGACGACCATCCATCGCCTGCCCAACGGCTTGACCGTCTACCTGAGCCCCAGCCACGAGACCCCCCGCATCGCGGCCTGGATCGCGGTGCGCGCGGGCAGCAAGATGGACCCCGCCGACAGCACCGGGCTGGCCCATTACCTGGAGCACATGGACTTCAAGGGGACCACGTCCATCGGGACGCTGGACTACGAAAAGGAGAAGCCGCATCTCGACCGCATCACCCGGCTTTATGAGGAGCATTTCCGCGCCCAGGACCCGGCGGAGCGCGAACGCATCTACAAGGAGATCGACAAGGAGAACCTCGCGGCCGAGAAGTACGAGATCCCCAACGAGATCAGCAAGATCTACAAGCGCCTGGGCTTCAAGGGGCTCAACGCCTTCACCTCCAACGAGGAGACGGTCTACGTGGTGGACCTGCCCTCCAATCGCGCCGAGGCTTGGGCCAAGCTCGAGGCCGAGCGCTTCGCGCACCCGGTCTTCCGCCTCTTCCAGAACGAGCTCGAAGTGGTCTACGAAGAGAAGAACATGAGCATGGACAACATGGAGGAGCTCCTCAGCGAGGTCCTCAACAAGCAGCTCTACAAGCTCCATCCTTACGGCACCCAGACCACCATCGGCACCATCGAGCACCTCAAGAACCCGTCGCTGGCCCAAATGTACGGGTTCTTCGACCGCTACTATCGCCCCAACAACATGGCCATCGTGCTGGCCGGCGACTTCGAGCGCAAGCCGATGCTCGAGCTGGTCGCCAAGTGCTTCGGGTCCTGGCAGCCGCAGGCCCCGCCCGCGCCCCGGGCCTGGCCCCTGCCCAAGCCCAAGGGCCGGGAGTTCGTGGAGGTCAAGTACGAGGCCGAGGAGAAGGCCGTCATCGCCTGGCCCACGGTGCCGCGCGGGCATCCGGACGCCGACGCCCTGCGGGTCATGGACATGCTCATGGACAACTCCGTGGCCGGCCTCATCAACCTTGACCTCGTGCAGGCGCAGAAGGTCAAGGCCGCCGGCTCCGGCCCCACCTTCTACAACGAGGCCGGCGACTGGGGCATGTGGGCGGTGACCAAGAAGGGGCAGAAGCTCGAGGCAGCCGAGGCCCTGCTCATGTCCGAGGTGGACAAGCTCAAGGCGGGGGGCTTCAGCGAGGACGATATCCGGGCCGTGATCACCAATTTCGAGGTGTCCGAGAAGGCCAAGCTCGAATCCAACGGGGCGCGCGCGGCCGAGATGGCGGATTCCTTCGTGCACCTCGAGCCCTGGCCGGTCGCGGCGGGACGGCTCGACCGCCTGCGCCGGGTGACCAAGGCCGACGTCCTGCGGGTCGCGAACCTCTACCTGGGGCCGGACCGGGTGGCGGCCTTCCGCCGCAACGCCAAGCCCGACATCCCCAACATAGCCAAGCCCGGCTTCAGCAAGGTGGACATCGACCCCGCGCGCGAATCAGACTTTGCCAAGGGCATCTACGCCCTGCCGGCCCAGTCCCTGGAGCCGCGCTGGCTCACGGCCGGCCGCGACTACACGGTCACGCCGTTGCCCTCGGGCAGGCTCTACGCCACGAAGAACCCGTTCAACGACCTCTTCCAGCTCTCCTGGGTCTTCGACCGGGGCCGGCGCCACGAGCGCGACCTCTGCGCCGCCCTGGACCTTCTGGAGCTCTCCGGCGCGGGGCGCATGAGCGCCGAGGAGTTCAAGAAGAAGCTCTTCGGCCTAGGCACGAGCCTCGGCTACCGCTGCGGCGAATGGGAGTCGAGCGTCTTCCTGACCGGCCTCGACGCCAACCTCTGGGCCTCGCTGCGCCTGATGAGCCAGCGGTTCGACTCTCCCGACATCGAGCCGGACATGCTCAAGCGCATGGTCGAGGTCCAGATCGGCGCCCACGCGGACGCCAAGAAAGACCCCGAAGCCGTTTTCAGCGCTTTGGGGGATTTCTCCTTCCGGGGGCGGGAGGGCTCCGTGCTCAACGAACTCTCGGACGCCGAACTGCTGGCGCTGAAAAGCGAGAAGCTGCGCCGCCTGATGCGCGAGTCCATGGGCTTCCAGCGCCGCACCACCTATGTCGGCAACCGCGAATCCTCGGAGCTGGCCAAGCTCATGGAGGAGCCCGGCCGCGATTATCGGCCCGCGCCCGCGCACACGCCGATGCGCTACCAGAAGCCGGCCCAGCCCGTGGTCTACTTCACGCACCGCGACATGGTGCAGTCGCAGGTCGGCGTCTTCGCCGCGGACGGCGTCCTGGACCCGGAGCGCGTGGTGGATTATTCGTTCTTGGGCAGCTACCTGGGCGGCGGCATGAACTCGGTCATCTTCCAGGAGGTGCGTGAGGCGCGCTCTTTGGCCTACTCGGCCTGGGGCGGCTATTCTTACGCCGGGCACAAGGGCGACGAAAACATGGTCTACGGCGAGCTGGGCACCCAGGCCGACAAGACCGTGGAGGCGGCGACCCTCCTGCGCGACCTGGTCAAGTCTCCGCCCTGGTCCGAGCCACGCTTCACTGACGCGGCCAGGGCCATCGAGGAGAACTATCGGACCAACCCGATCCCCTTCCGCTCCATTCCCGGCGCCCTGCTGGGCTGGGAGGACCAGGGGATCACGGGCGGCGACCCGAGGCCGCAACGCTTCGAGAAGGCGCTCAAGTACCGGCTCGATGACCTCAAGGCCTTCGCCCGGCATCTGCAGGACAAGGTCATGACGGTCTATGTGCTCGGCAACCGCGACCGCCTGGGACTCGACGGGCTCAAGAGGCTGGGAGACCTCCAGGAGAAGAAGCTCGAGCAGCTATTCCCCTACTAGGCTAAAAAGTGAGGCGCCAAGGCAAGCGTCGTTCTATCGACTGCCTTGGCGCCCCAGAGGGAGGGCCCGTCCTGAGTCCGGAACGCTGCTGACGGCGACTGCAACGGCCACGTCACTGCGACGACCACGGCACCGGCCTACGTTCCGCTACAACCACGTCTGCGTTCACGACCACTTCTGCTGCGACGAACCCGGACTCGGGACGGGCTTAAGACTGTGCGTCACTCATAGTCTAAGCCCGGGACCGGTTTCTGTCAAGACCCGCGCGCGCTTGGGTCCGCGGCAGGGAACTTTTCGGTCCCGGCGTCGTATATAGAGTGTGAGGTCTTTTGCTAGAATGAGCCAACGATTCCCACCGGAGGACACGCCATGACGACGACGACCGAGACCGCGAAGGGCAAGGCCCTGGAACTGGCCCTGGCCCAGATCGAGAAAGCCTACGGCCGCGAGGCCATCATGAGGCTGGGCGAGCGCGCCGCCAAGATCAGGGTGGAGACCATCCCCACCGGCGTGCTCTCCTTGGATCTCGCGTTGGGCGTCGGGGGTTTCCCGCGCGGCCGCATCGTGGAGATCTACGGCCCCGAATCCTCCGGCAAGACCACCTTGGCCCTGCAGGTGGTGGCCCAGGCCCAGAAGCTCGGCGGCTCGGCCGCTTACATCGACGTCGAACACGCCATGGATCCGGCCTACTGCAAGGCGCTCGGCGTGAACCTCGACAACCTCCTCATCTCCCAGCCGGATTCCGGCGAGGAAGCCCTGGAGATCACGGAGAAGCTCGTGCGCTCCAGCGCCCTGGATGTCATCGTCGTCGACTCGGTCGCGGCTTTGGTGCCCAAGGCCGAGATCGAGGGCGAGATGGGCGACTCCCATATGGGCCTGCAGGCGCGCCTCATGAGCCAGGCCCTGCGCAAGCTCACCTCGTCCATCGCCCGCTCCCGGACCTGCCTCATCTTCATCAACCAGATCCGCCACAAGATCGGCGTCATGTTCGGCAACCCCGAGACCACCACCGGCGGCTTGGCCTTGAAGTTCTACGCGTCGATCCGTCTCGACATCCGCCGCATCGAGAACATCAAGGACGGCGACCAGGTGGTCGGCATGCGCGCCCGCGTCAAGGTGGTCAAGAACAAGGTCGCCCCGCCCTACCGCACGGCCGAGTTCGAGATGATGCACGGCTACGGCGCCTCGCGCGAGGGCTGCCTGCTCGATATGGGGGTCGAGTCCCAGCTCCTGGAGAAGTCCGGCTCCTGGTTCCTCTATCAGGGTGAGCGCCTGGGCCAGGGCCGGGAGAATGCCAAGGCCTATCTCAAAGCCAATGCCGACGCGGCCAA
>JAPLKL010000064.1 GCA_026388095.1 Elusimicrobiota bacterium
GCAGTCCACGTGCGCGTAGTGCCGCTTGTCCGTCTGGTACTCCGCGTGGTGCACGTTGATCGTCACGCCCCGCGCCTTCTCTTCCGGAGCGTTGTCGATCTCGTCGTAGCGCTTGGCCGTCGCCAAGCCCTTCTTGGAGAGATAGAGGGTGATCGCCGCGGTCAGGGTCGTCTTGCCGTGGTCCACGTGCCCGATCGTCCCGATGTTGACGTGCGGCTTGGTGCGCTCGAATTTCGCCTTGGCCATGTTCGATCTCTCCTTATTTCTTGACGTTCTTCTCCACGATCGCCTTCTTCACGCTGCTGGGGACCTCGTCGTAATGGCTGGGCTCCATCGTGAAGGACGCCCGCCCCTGCGAGATGGAGCGGACCACGGTCGCGTAGCCGAACAGCTCGGACAGCGGCACCGTGGCCCTGACGAACTTCAAATGCGCCCGGTCTCCCATCTCCAGGATATGGGCGCGGCGGGAATTGAGGTCGCCGATGACGTTGCCCATGTACTCCTGGGGGGTGACCACCTCGAACTTCATGATGGGCTCGAGGATGGTGGGGTTGGCCCTCTTGCAGCCCGCGCGCAGCGCCATGCCGCCCGCGATCTTGAACGCCATCTCGGAGGAATCCACGTCATGATAGGAGCCGTCCAGCAGCGTCACCTTCACGTCCACGATGGGGAAGCCCGCCAGGGCGCCGCCCGGCAAGGCCTCGCGCACGCCCTTCTCCACGGCCGGGATGTATTCCCGCGGGATGCGCCCCTGCTTGACGTCGTTGACGAACTCGAAGCCCTTGCCGACCGGGTTGGGCTCGATCTGCAGGACGCAGTGCCCGTACTGGCCGTGCCCGCCGGTCTGCCGGATGAACTTGCCTTCCTCGGTGATCTTCTTGCGCACCGTCTCCTTGTAGGCCACCTGAGGCATGCCCACGTTGCCGGCCACGTTGAACTCGCGCTTCATGCGGTCCACGATGATGTCGAGGTGCAGCTCGCCCATGCCGGAGATGATGGTCTGGCCGGTATCGATGTCGGTCCGCATGCGGAAAGTCTGGTCCTCTTCGGCCAAGCGGCCCAGGGCCACGGCCATCTTCTCCTCGTCCGCCTTGCTCTTGGGCTCGATGGCGACCGAGATGACCGGCTCCGGGAAGGTGATCTGCTCGAAGATGATGGGGTGGTCCTCATCGCAAAGGGTCATGCCCACGGCGGAGTTCTTCATGGCCACCGTGGCCGCGATCTCGCCGGCGCGGACCTCCTTGATCTCCTCGCGGTGGTTGGCGTGCATGCGCAGCAAGCGCCCCACGCGCTCCGAGGCCCGCTTGTTGGCGAAGTAGACCATGTCGCCGGTCTTGAGCTTGCCGGAATAGACCCGGAAGAAGGCCAGCTTGCCCACGAAGGGGTCGGTCTGGATCTTGAACATCAGGGCCGAGAAAGGCTCCGCATCCGAGGCCTTCCGCTCGACCGGCTCGTCCGTGCGCGGGTCGAGGCCCATGACCGTCGGCTTGTCCAGCGGGGAGGGCAGGAAGTCGCAGACGGCGTCGAGCATGGGCTGCACGCCCTTGTTCTTATAGGAGGAAGCGGCCAGGACCGGGAAGATCTTGGACTGCAGCACGCCCTTGCGCAGGATGCGGCGCAGGTCGGCGGCAGGGAAATCGTGGCTGCCGTGCTTGCCGTGGATGTACTTATCCATGGCGTGCTCGTCGAACTCCACGATCTGCTCGATCATCTTCTCATGCCACTGCTTGGCCTTGGCCTTGAGCGCGGCCGGGATCTCGGTGACGTCCCACTTGGCGCCCAGCTCCTCGCCGTGCCAGACCAGGGCCTTCATCTCGATGAGGTCGATGACCCCGGAGAACTTGGACTCGGCGCCGATGGGGAGCTGGATGGCGCAGGCGTTGGCCCCGAGCAGTTTGCGGATGGAGTTGAAGGACATCGTGAAGTCCGCGCCGGTGCGGTCCATCTTGTTGATGTAGGCGATGCGCGGGACCTTGTACTTGTCGGCCTGCCGCCAGACCGTCTCGGATTGGGGCTCGACGCCTTGCACGCCGTCGAAGCACACCACGGCGCCGTCCAGCACGCGCAGGGAACGCTCCACCTCGGCCGTGAAGTCCACATGGCCCGGGGTATCGATGATGTTGATGCCGCAGTCCCGCCATTGGCAGTAGGTGGCGGCCGCGGTGATGGTGATGCCGCGCTCGCGCTCCTGGGGCATCCAGTCCGTAGTGGTCGCCCCGTCGTGGACCTCCCCGATCTTATGGATGCGCCCCGTGTAATAGAGGATGCGCTCCGTCGTGGTGGTCTTGCCCGCGTCGATGTGCGCGATGATGCCGATGTTGCGCACTTTCTCGAGCGGGAATTTCCGGTTCATTCGTCTACCACCGGTAATGGGCGAAGGCGCGGTTGGACTCCGCCATCTTGTGGGTGTCCTCCCGCTTTTTGAACGCCACGCCTTCCTTCTTGGCCGCGGCCAGGAGCTCCTCGGCGAGCCGCACGGCCATGGGCTTGCCCGACTTGGCGCGGGCCGCGTCGAGGATCCAGCGCATCGCCAAGGTCGAGGACCGCGTCGGGTTGACTTCGATGGGGACCTGGTAGGTCGCGCCGCCGACGCGCCGGGCCTTGACCTCCAGCAGCGGCCGCACGTTCTCGATGGCCTTGGTCAGCACGTTCAAGGCGTCTTCCTTGGTGCGCTCGGCCATGATGTCCATGGCGCCGTACATGATGTGCTCGGCGGCGTGCTTCTGTCCCCGGTAGTTGAGCTTGTTGATGAGCCGGGAGACCAGCACGGAATTGTACTTGAAGTCCGCGGGGGGCAGGCCCCGGCGGTCTCGCGGTCTGAGTCCTTTTCTAGGCATGCGATGTTCTCCTTAAGCCTTGGCCGCTTCTTTGGGCCGCTTGGCGCCGTAGAGGGAGCGGCCTTGCCGGCGGCCTTCGACTCCGGCCGTGTCGAGCACGCCCCGGATGATGTGGTAGCGCACGCCGGGCAGGTCCTTGACGCGGCCCCCGCGGATCATCACGATGGAGTGCTCCTGCAGGTTGTGGCCGACGCCCGGGATGTAGCCCGTGACCTCGATGCCGTTGGTCAGCTTGATGCGGGCGATCTTGCGCAGGGCCGAATTCGGCTTCTTGGGGGTGGTGGTCTTCACCTGCGTGCACACCCCGCGCCTCTGCGGGCAGCCCATGAGGGCGGGCGCCTTGGGATGAGTGCGGTTCTTGCTGCGCCCGATGCGGATGAGTTGGTTGATGGTCGGCATGGTTCCTCTCTTACGGCTTGGCCTCGGCCTGGGACTGCAACAGCTCCTGGAGCTTCACTTGCGGCGCCAAGCCCGTCCCCGCCGGGATCATGTGGCCGATGATGACGTTCTCTTTCAGGCCCCGGAGGTAGTCGATCTTGGAGGTGGTGGCGGCTTCGGTCAAGACGCGGGTCGTCTCCTGGAAGCTCGCCGCGGAGACGAAGGAGTTCGAGGCCAGCGACGCCTTGGTGATGCCCAAGAGCACCGGCTCGGCCTGGGCCTCCTTGCCGCCCTTGGCTTTGATCTGCCGGTTATCGTCGGCGAAGGTGAACCGGTTGACGATCTCGCCCTTGAGGAACGCCGTGTCGCCGGAGTTGACGATCTTGACGTTCTCCAGCATCTGGCGCACGATGCACTCGATATGCCGGTCGGAGATGTTCACGCCCTGCAGGCGGTAGACCTCCTGGATGGCGTTGACCAGGAATTCCTGCACCTCCTTGACGCCCTTGACGTGCAGGATATCGTGGGGGTTGATGGCCCCGTCCGTGATGGCCTCACCCACGCCGACCCGGTCGCCCTCGTAGACCACCAGATGCTTGCCCTGTGGGATGAGGTATTCGCGCACCAGGTCGGTCTCCTCGTTGCGCACCGAGACCATGCGCTGGTCCTTGGGTCCGACGCCCAACGACACGATGCCTTCGATCTCGGAGATGACGGCCGAGCTCTTGGGCCGCCGGGCTTCGAAGAGCTCGGAGACGCGGGGCAGGCCGCCCGTGATGTCCTTGGACTTGGTGACCTCTTGCGGGATCTTGGCCATGACGTCGCCCGGGCGCACCTCTTGTCCGGCCTCCACCGTGAGGATGGTGTCCGTGGGCAGAGGGTAGTTGGTCACGTCCTTGCCGCCCTTCTCGATGACGACCCGCGGGTTGAGGCGCTTGGAGCTGCCGCCCTCGCTGCGGTCCGAGCGCCGGGTCTCCTGCTCGATGATGCGGCGCTCGATGATGCCGGTGATCTTGTTGCGCTCCTCGTGCAAGGTGACGCCTTCCTTGACGTCCATGAGCCGCACGTGCCCTTCGACCTCGGCGATGATCGGCATGGTGTAGGGATCCCACTCCGCCAGCAAGGAGCGCGGCTCAGCCGAAGAGCCGTCCTTGACCTTCAGGCGCGCGCCGTAAGGAGACTTGTGCTCCTCGACGGCGCCGGTGGTGCGGTCGGCGACCAGGAGCGCGCCGGTGCGCGAGACGCAGACGTTCTCGCCGTCGCGATTGACCACGGTCCGGATGTTGCGGAACTCCACCTTGCCGCCCTTGAGCGTCAGGGCATGCGAACGCTTGGTCACGCGCGAGGCCGTGCCGCCGATGTGGAAGGTGCGCAGGGTCAGCTGCGTGCCCGGCTCGCCGATGGACTGGGCCGCGATGATGCCTACGGCCTCGCCGATCTCGACCATGCGGCCGTTGGAATTGTTCATGCCGTAGCACTTGGCGCAGACGCCCTGGCGGCTCTCGCAGGTCAGCACGGAGCGGGCGCGCACGACGTCCAGGCCCGCCTCCTTGATCTGGACCGCGATCTCGGCGGTGATGTGCTCGCCCGCCTTGACCAGGGTATTCTCGGCCGGCTTGCCCTTGGCGTCGGCGCCGGAGACCACGATGTCCTCCAGGGCCACCCGGCCCAGGACCCGCTCGTCGAGCGGCTCGATGGTCTCGTCGCCGGCGGTGAGGTCGCCCAGGCGCACGCCGTTGATGGTGCCGCAGTCGGCCTCGGTGATGACCAGGTCGTGGGCCACGTCGACCAGCCGCCGGGTGAGATAGCCGGCGTCCGCCGTCTTCAAGGCGGTGTCGGCCAGGCCCTTGCGGCCGCCGTGCGTGGAGATGAAGTACTCCAGCACCGTGAGGCCCTCGCGGAAGTTGGAGACGACGGGCTGCTCGATGATCTCGCCCACGCCGCCGGTGAGCTTCTTCTGGGGCTTGGCCATGAGGCCGCGCATGCCGGCCAGCTGCCGGATCTGCTGGCGGCTGCCGCGGGCGCCGGAGTCGGCCATGAGGAAGACGGAGTTGAAGCGCGGCCGGCCGGCGACGAACTTCTCGGACTCCTCCTTCTTCATCTCGTCGAACATGACGTCCGAGATCTTGTCCGTGACATGGGTCCAGATGTCGATGATCTTGTTGTAGCGCTCGGCCTCGGTGATGAGGGCGTTCTTGGCCTGCTTCTCGATCTCCTTGACCTTGCGGCGGGCCTCCAGGATGGCCTCCTTCTTGAGCGTCGGGATGTGCATGTCCGAGATGGAGATGGACAGGCCGGCGGCGGTGGCGTAGTGGAAGCCGATGCTCTTGAGGTCGTCGAGGAGCAGGACGGTGCGGTAGTGCCCCAGCTGCTTGTAGCACTTTTCCACCAGCTTGGAGAGCTCCTTCTTGCCCTGCGGGGCGTTGAGGTAGCCCAGCTCCCGGGGGATGATCTGGTTGAAGATCACGCGTCCGACCGTGGTCGAGTCCTTCCATTGGTCGACGGGCACGGGCTCGGCCTTCTTGCCCTTGCCTTCGACCTCGGTGAGGTCCATGGTGATGCCGCGCACCTTGATGCGGGCGTGCAGGTCGACCCGGAAGTTCTGGTGGGCGGTGATCACCTCGCCGGCGTCGGAGAAGACCATCCCTTCCCCTTTCTCGCCTTGCTTGTATTTGGTGAGATAATTGATCCCCAGGACCATGTCATGGGACGGCACCGCGATGGGCTTGCCGGAGGCGGGGGACATGATGTTGTTGGAGGCCATCATGAGGACCTTGGCCTCGAGCTGGGCCTCCTGGGAGAGCGGCACGTGCACGGCCATCTGGTCGCCGTCGAAGTCGGCGTTGAAGGCCGCGCAGGTCAGGGGATGCAGCTGGATGGCCTTGCCCTCGATGAGCACGGGCTCGAAGGCCTGGATGCCCAGCCGGTGCAGGGTCGGGGCGCGGTTGAGCATGACCGGGTGCTTCTTGGTCACGAACTCCAGGATGTCCCAGATCTCCGGGCGCACCTTCTCGAACATGCGCTTGGCGGCCTTGAGGGTGAGGCTCTCGGTCTTCATGAGCTCGCGGATGATGAAGGGCTTGAAAAGCTCGAGGGCCATCTCCTTGGGCAGCCCGCACTGGTTGAGCTTGAGGTAGGGGCCGACCACGATGACGGAGCGGCCGGAGTAGTCCACGCGCTTGCCCAGCAGGTTCTGCCGGAAGCGGCCCTGCTTGCCCTTGAGGATGTCGGAGAGCGACTTCAAGGGCCGGTTGCCCGCGCCGACCACCACGCGGCCGCGGGCGCCGTTCTCGAAGAGGGCGTCGACGGCCTCCTGCAGGAGGCGCTTCTCGTTGAAGACCATGACCTCGGGCGCGCGCAGGGCCTCGATGTGCTTGAGGCGGTTGTTGCGGTTGATGATGCGGCGGTAGAGGTCGTTGAGGTCCGAGGTGGCGAAGCGGCCGCCTTCCAGGGGGACCAGGGGGCGCAGCTCGGGCGGGATGACCGGCAGCTGGGTGAGGATCATCCATTGCGGCTCGTTGCCGGACTCGGCGAAGCCCTGCAGGATGCGCAGACGGCGGATCAGCCGCGAACGCTCGGCCTCGGAGGCCACGCCCTGGATGTCTTCAAGGATCTTGGCCGCTTCCTCCTTGGGCTTGACCCGGGAGAGGAGCGTGTGGATGGCCCCGGCGCCGATGTCCACCTTGAGCTTGCTCTTGTACTCGGCCTTGGCCTTGCGCACCTCTTCCTCGGAGAGCAGGTCGCAGGCCTTGTACACGGTGCGGCCGGTGGAGTCCACGAAGTCCTCCAGCACGATGTACATGGCGTAATAGATGACCCGCTCGAGGTCGACCGTCTTCATGTTGAGGACGATGCCGATGCGCGAAGGCGTCTTCTTCAAGAACCAGATGTGGGACACCGGCACGGCCAGCTCGATGTGGCCCATGCGCTCGCGGCGCACCTTGGCCTCGGTCACCTCGACGCCGCAGCGGTCGCAGACGATGCCCTTGAACTTGACCCAGCGGTACTTGCCGCAGGCGCACTCGTAGTCGTGCGCCGGGCCGAAGATGCGCTCGCAGAACAGGCCGTCGCGCTCGGGCTTCAGCGTCCGGTAGTTGATGGTCTCGGGCTTCTTGACCTCGCCGTAGGACCAGGACAGGATCTGGTCCGGGGAGGCCATGGAGAGACGGATGGCGTCAAAGTCGAAGAAATCGAGGCTGTCGGATTTCTTCTTCTTCTTGCCGCCCAAGGACAGCTTCTTTTCCGCGACCGCTAGATATCCCATGGTTTAGGCCTTCCTCGCGGTTGCCGCGCCCGCTTCCTTTTCCTTGCCCCGCTTGGCCGCCGCCGCTACCGCCTCAGCGTCCTTGCCGAGCTTGAGGAGTTCGACGTTGAGGCCCAGGGCCTGCAGCTCCCGGACCAGGACCTTGAACGACTCCGGCACCCCCGGCTGGGCCGGAGGCTCGCCCTTGATGATGGCCTCGTACATCTTGGTGCGGCCGGCCACATCGTCGGACTTGACCGTCAGGAACTCCTGCAGGGCGTAAGCCGCGCCGTAGCCCTCGATGGCCCACACCTCCATCTCGCCGAAGCGCTGGCCGCCGAACTGGGCCTTGCCGCCCAGCGGTTGGCGGGTGATGAGGCTGTAAGGCCCCGTGGACCGGGCGTGGACCTTGTCTTCCACCAGATGGTTGAGCTTGAGGATGTACATGTAGCCCACCGAGATCTTCTCATGGAAGGGCTCGCCGGTCCGGCCGTCGAAGAGCGTGATGCGGCAATCGTCGGAGGGGAGGTACTTCTCCGGGACGCCCTTCTCGCGCAGCTCTTTCTTGGCGCTCTGGACCATCTCGATGACGTCCTTCTCGGTGGCGCTGTCGAAGACCGGATTGATGGTCTGCACCTCGAGGTGATGGGCCGCCCAGCCCATCATCATCTCCAGGAGCTGTCCGATGTTCATGCGCGAGGGCACGCCCAACGGGGAGAGCACGACGTCGAGCGCCGTTCCGTCCGGCAGGAACGGCATGTCCTCTTCGGGCAGGATCTTGGCCACCACGCCCTTGTTGCCGTGCCGGCCGGCCAGCTTGTCGCCGACCTGCACCTTGCGGCGGGAGGCGATGTAGACCTTGACCACCTTGTTGACCGTGACGGCCAACTCGTCGCCCTGCTTGACGCCTTCCTTCTCCCGGGAGGCGTCGTCGCGGAGCTTCTTCTCCATGATCTTGTAGAACAGGGTGAGCCGCTCTTCCTCGTCGCGGCGCTTGGCGGCGGGCATCTCCTCGAGCGCGGCCAACGAGTCCTTGCGGTGCTGGCGCAGGGCGCCCAGGGCCTTGTCCAGGCGCTCCGTGACGACGTCGAGACGCTTGCGCTCTTCGGGCTTGGAGAGCTTCTCGCGGCGCACGAAGACGCGCACGCCGATGACCTTGCCCGAGACGCCCGGCGGCACGCGCAGCGAGGCGTCCTGCACGTCCTCGGCCTTCTTGCCGAAGATGACCTTCAAAAGCCGCTCCTCGGGGGTGAGCTGCTGCTCGCCCTTGGGCGTCACCTTGCCGACCAGGATGTCGCCCTGGGCGACGTTGGTGGAGGGGATGACGATGCCCTGCTCGTCGAGAGCCTCCAGGGCCTCGGCGCCCACGTTGGGGATGTCCCGGGTGATCTCCTCGGCGCCGAGCTTGGTGTCGCGCGCCTCCACCTCGAACTCGGTGATGTGGATGGAGGTGAAGAGGTCTTCCTTGACCAGGCGCTCGGAGATCAGGATGGCGTCCTCGAAGTTGTAGCCCTCCCAGGGCATGAAGCCCACCAGGAGGTTGCGCCCCAGCGCGAGCATGCCCCCCGCGGTGCCCGGTCCGTCGGCCAGCACGTCGCCGGCCTTGACGCGGTCCCCGGTCTTGACCGCGGGCGCCTGATTGATGCAGGTGTCCTGGTTGGACCGGCGGTACTTGCGCAGCTGGAAGAGGTCGATGGCGCCGTCGCCGTCCTTGGCGCCTTCGGCGTGCACCGCGATGAGGTCGCCCGCCGAGTAGATGACCCGGCCGGCGCGCTTGGCCGTGACGCAGGCTCCGGAATCCTTGGCCACGGCCTCCTCGATTCCGGTGGTGACCAGCGGGGCCTCGGCGACCAGCAGGGGCACGGCCTGGCGCTGCATGTTGCAGCCCATCAGCGCGCGGTTGGCGTCGTCGTGCTCCAGGAAGGGGACCAAGCCGGCCGACACCGAGACCACCTGCAGGGGCGAGATGTCCATGTAGTCGACCTTGGCGGGCTCGACCAGCGGGAAGTCGCCCCGGGAACGGCAGGCGACCAGGTCCGAGGCCAGGCGGTCCTTCTCCAGCGGAGTGTTGGCCTGGGCCACGATCTGCCCGGCCTCCTCATCGGCGCCGAGGTAAAGGACCTCGCCGGTCAGCTTGCCCTTGATGACTTTTTGGTAAGGCGATTCGATGAGTCCGAACTCGTTGATGCGGGCATAGGTCGCCAAACTCGTGATGAGGCCGATGTTCGGCCCCTCCGGGGTCTCGATGGGGCAGATGCGGCCGTAGTGCGTGTGGTGCACGTCGCGGACCTCGAACCCCGCGCGCTTGCGGTTGAGGCCTCCGGGCCCCAGGGCCGAGAGCCGCCGCTTGTGCGTGATCTCGGAGAGCGGGTTGATCTGGTCCATGAACTGCGAGAGCTGCGAGGTCCCGAAGAACTTGCGCAGGATGCCGACCATGGGCGCGGTGTTGAGCAGGTTGCGCGGGGTCAAGGTGGTCTTGTCCTGCACGCTCATGCGGTCGCGGATGACGCGCGACATCTGGGCCAGGCCCACGCGGACCTGGTTCTCGAGGAGCTCGCCCACGCCGCGCACGCGGCGGTTGCCGAGGTGGTCGATGTCATCGAGCTTGACCGCGAAGTTGTGGTCGAAGAAGGTGGGCACGGCCGTGCGCCAGCGGGTGATGGCCTCGCCCAGCTCCAGGAAGGAGATGCGGTCCTTCTTGAGCCCCTGCTTGGCGGCCTCCGGGTCGTCGTCGGAGTCCTTCTCATGCAGGTCGATGACCGGGAAGTTCTCCAGCGGCTCCTTATTGATCTTCTTGGCGTACTCCTGCAGCAGCGCCTTGAACTCGCCGGTGCCCTCGTAAGGCTGGGGCCGGATGGGCATGGCCGTGGTCTTGGGCAGTCCGTCGGCGTAGTGCGACGTGCCGCAGTTCAGCGCGATGAGGTACTGCATCGTGGCCACGATGTCCTCGGTGCAGAGGGTGCGGCGGTTGTAGGCGGGCAGGGCGAAGTATTTGTGGCGCCGGTTGTCGGGACGGCAGACCACGTCGTGCCGGGTGGCCAGCTTCCAGAGGAAATGGTGCAGCTTGCCGTGGATCTTGTGCCGGCCGACGTTGGAGAGGTCGTATTTGCGCAGGTTCTTGAAGATGAGGTTGTCGAGGTAGGCCTCGGCCTGGCCGGGGACGATGAACTCCTGGCCGCGCAGCTTCTTGTAGATGTCCTGCTGGGCTTCCTTGACGCTCTTGATCTTGTCCTTGCGCAGGGTCTCCAGGATGGTGGGGTCTTCCTTCTCCGGGTCGCCGGTGAGGAGCTTGACCGTCTGCACGCCCTTGTCGAGCATGCGCTTGATGGCCTCGTGGGTGACCTTCTTGCCGGCCTCCAGGAGCACCTCTCCCGAGTTCTGATCGACCACGTCCTCGATCGAGGTGCGGTGCAGCAGGCCGACCATGGTCTGGGCGTTGACGGGGACCGACTCGTACTCGTAGAAGGTCTTGAGGATGTCGGCGTCCGACTCGATGCCGCAGGCGCGCAGGAAGGTGGTGGCCTCGAACTTCTTCTTGCGGTCGATGCGCACATAGAGGATGTTGTTGAGGTCGAACTCGAACTCGACCCAGGCGCCCCGGTAGGGGATGATCTTGGCGAAGAACAGCCTCTTGCCCAAGGACGAGATCTTCTTCTCCTCGTCCTCCTCGAAGATGATGCCGGGGGAGCGGTGCAGCTGGCTGACCACCACGCGCTCGGCCCCGTTGATTATGAAGGAGGCGGTCTCCGTCATCATGGGGACTTCGCAGAGCACGACCTCCTGCTCCAGGATCTGCTTGAGCTTGCCGGAGGGCTGGCGCGAGGACAGGCGCAAGATCGCCTTGAGCGGCCGGGACCAGGACGAGTCGTGGGCCTGCGCCTCCTCGGGGGTCTCGTAGCGCGGCGGGGCGAACTCGTAGCGCACGAAGTCCAGGACCATGCTGCCGTCGCTGGATTCGATGGGGAAGACGTCGAGGAAAGAGGCCTGCAGCCCCATCAGCTTGCGCTGGTCGGGCTCGCCGCCGAGCTGCAGGAAGTCGCGGAAAGACTTCTTCTGCATCTCGAGCAGATCGGGAAGCTCCATCGCCTGGGGAATCTTTCCGAATTTGATCTGTTTCACGCGTTCACCCCTCGCTGCTTTCTAAAAAAGGAAACCGCCCCTGGCCCGTTGCGGGGCCAGGGACAGTTTGCCTCGGCGTTTCTACAAAAAGAACGGCATCAGTCCCTGCGTTACCTCAACTCGACGACGGCGCCGGACTCGACGAGCTTCTTCTTCATCTCTTCGGCCTGGGCCTTGGCCACGCCTTCCTTCACGGCCTTGGGCGCGGCTTCGACCAAGTCCTTGGCTTCCTTTAGGCCCAGACCTGTGAGCTCACGGACGGTCTTGATGACCTGGATCTTCTTGTCCCCGGCGCTGACCAGGAACACGTTGAAATCCGTCTTCTCCTCGACGGCGGCGGCGGCGGCTCCGCCCGCGGCGGGAGCGGCGGCGGCCACGCCCACGGCGGCGGCCTTGACGCCGAACTTCTCCTCGGCGAGCTTGACGAACTCGGCGGCCTCGAGCACGGTCCAGGCCCCCATCACGTCCACGGCTTCTGCGGGCGACAACTTGGTCGGCATGCGTTCTCCTTTTTTCTGGCAGCTCCTTTCGGATTTATCCCCTACGCGGGGACTGCCGGCTGCTCCTTTGAGGCGGCGGCCGCGCCTGATTCCGACTGCTTCTTCTGCTCCAAAGCCTTGACGACCAGCAGCACGTCCCGCGTCGGGGCCTGCATCACGGCCAGGGGCTGGCTGATCATATTGTACAGGATGCTGACGGCCCTGCCCAGCACTTCCTGCCGCGAGCCCAGCGTCGAGAGCTGCGCGCATTCAGCCGGGGTCATCCACTTCTGGCTGACCACGCCGGCCTTGACCTTCAATTTTGGGAACTGTTTGGCGAAAGCGGCCAGGACCTTGGCCGGCGCGATCGGATCGTCGCCGTCCGAGACCACCATGCCCACGGGGCCTTTAAGGAGCTTGGCATCCGGCCCTTCCAGGCCGGCGTTCTTGAGGGCGTAGCGCACCAGGCTGTTCTTGACCACCGCGTAGCGGCAGTGCAGGGGGCGCAGCTTGGCGCGCAGCTCGTCGAGCTCCTTGAACTTGAGCCCCTGATACTCCGTGAAGAACAGGTGCGGCGCGACCTTCAGCTTCTCAGCCAGCGTCTTCGCCTTCTCGGTCTTCTGAACCTTGGTCAGTTTCATGGCATCCTCTCAAATCACGCCTCGGCAAAAACAGCCCCGTTCTTCCAGTACACACGACAGAAGAGCGAGGTGCCGGGGACGGCTTTCGTGAACTTCAAATTGCGCACCCGAAGGTGCGGGCGGTCAAGGGGCGGACGAGACCGGCAACGACCTACTCTCCCAACGCCGAGATGGGCGTTAGTACCATCGGCCCTGGCAGGCTTAACTGCCGTGTTCGGAATGGGAACGGGTGTATCCCTGCCGGAAATATCACCGGTCTCATTCGCCCCTCGACCCTATTATGGTGGGAGTATGGTTGGACATCCCGATATTGTTTTCCGGGACATACATCGCTCCGATTCCTATTCGGGGCGAACTCGCCTGGGTCGAAACATTGTCAAAGAATAATTAAGGCGTCCACACACGATCGAAGAATATGGCCAAGCCTCTCGGACGATTAGTACCGCTTTGCTTAAAGCCTCGCGGCTCTTACACGTGCGGCCTATCAACCTGGTAGTCTTCCAGGGTCCTTCAGGGGCCTTGCGGCCCGGGAAACCTAATCTTGGGGCGGGTTTCACGCTTAGATGCTTTCAGCGTTTATCCCTTCCGAACACCGCTACCCAGCGATACCCTTGGCAGGATAACTGGTACACAGGAGGTCCGTTCATCCAGGTCCTCTCGTACTATGGACGACTCCCCTCAAGTTTCCTTGCGCGCATGGTAGATAGAGACCGTACTGTCTCACGACGTACTGAACCCAGCTCACGTACCGCTTTAATGGGCGAACAGCCCAACCCTTCCCACCTGCTCCAGCGGGAGGATGCGATGAGCCGACATCGAGGTGCCAAACCGGGTCGTCGATGTGAACTCTTGGACCCGATCAGCCTGTTATCCCCGGGGTAGCTTTTATCCGTTGAGCGATGGCCCTCCCACGAGGGACCACCGGATCACTATATCCGACTTTCGTCCCTGCTCGGCTTGTAGGCCTTGCAGTCAAGCTCCCTTCTGCTATTGCGCTCAATAGGCGATTACTATACGCCCTGAGGGAACCTTGGAACGCCTCCGTTACTCTTTGGGAGGCGACCGCCCCAGTCAAACTGCCCGCCTGACACTGTTCCCCGGCCGGATCACGGCCGTGGGTTAGTTTTACAGTCTCGATAGGCTGGTATTTCATGTTTTGCCTCCACCCAGGCCACAACCCGGGTTTCAAAGGCTCCCAGCTATGCTACGCAATCAAAACCATAAAACGATGTCAAGTTACAGTAAAGCTCCACGGGGTCTTTTCGTCTAACCACGCGTAACGAGCGTCTTCACTCGTACCACAATTTCGCCGAGCACTTGGTCGAGACAGCGGGACCTTTGTTACACCATTCGTGCAGGTCGGAACTTACCCGACAAGGAATTTCGCTACCTTAGGACGGTTATAGTTACCGCCGCCGTTTACCGGGGCTTGAGTTCGCCGCTTCGCCCTTGCGAGCTGACGGCTCCCCTTGACCTTCCGGCACCGGGCAGGTGTCACACCCTATACCTCATCTTGCGATTTCAGCAGAGTGCTGTGTTTTTGCTAAACAGTCACGGTCCCCCTTTCACTGCGGCTCCTCTTGCGAGGAGCATCCCTTCTTCCGAAGTTACGGGATCATTTTGCCTAGTTCCTTGACCAAGTCTCACTCGCGCGCCTTAGGATTTTCACCCCACCTACCTGTGTCGGATTACGGTACGGTTAGATCATAAGCAACTTACGAGGGTTTTCTAGGCAGCGTAGTTCAGCGACTACCCGCCGGTCACCCGGCAGTCCCCATCGGCTTTCAGGTTAACGCCCCTCCGGACTTTTCCTGGAAGAGCACCCCTACGGCTTTGGCCTGGGACAACCTTTACCCAGGACCGCTTACCTTTCTGCGTCACCTCTTAAGTTAACGCCCATGACCTAGTTCCGGAATTTTAACCGGATGCCCATCGGCTACGCCCTTCGGCCTCGCCTTAGGACCGACTAACCCTGAGCCGACGAACGTTGCTCAAGGAACCCTTAGGTTTTCGGCGACAAGGATTCTCACCTTGTTTCTCGCTACTTATTCCGACATCCTCACTTCACAACGCTCCAGCACTCCTTACGGTATGCCTTCACTGCATTGTGAACGCTCTCCTACCCCGCATCAAGGACGGATCCTCGATGCAGACGCGATTGCGGTGACATGCTTGAGCCCCGTGTCATTTTCCGCGCAGATTCGCTAGACCAGTGAGCTGTTACGCACTCTTTGAAGGATGGCTGCTTCTAAGCCAACCTCCTGGCTGTTTGAGCAAATCCACAGCGTTTTCCACTTAGCATGTACTTTGGGACCTAGATCGACGTTCTGGGTTGTTTCCCTCTTGCACGTGGAGCTTATCCCCCACGAACTGACTGCCCGCTAGTACGCCGCGGTATTCGGAGTTTGACAGACTTCGGAGGAGGGGTTGCCTCCCCTACATCTACCAGTGCTCTACCCCCGCGGTTTAACGGCGGACGCTAGCCCTAAAGCTATTTCGGAGAGAACCAGCTATCACCAAGTTCGATTGGCCTTTCACCCCTAACCACAGCTCATGTAGAATCTTTTCAACGATTAACACTCCGAGCCTCCACGACGTTTTACCGTCGTTTCACTCTGGCCATGGTTAGATCACTTGGCTTCGGGTCTGATGTGTCGAACTGAGCGCCCTTTCAGACTCGCTTTCGCTACGGCTTCGGACGGAACGTTAGTACCGCCCTTAACCTCGCTCGACCCATCAACTCGCCGGATCATTCTTCAACAGGCACACACTCAGGCATTCCCTCGCCTTGCGGCTCGGGCATAGCCCCCGTGTAGCTTGTATGCATACGGTTTCAGGTTCTATTTCACTCCCCGTCAGGGGTTCTTTTCGCCTTTCCCTCGCGGTACTGGTTCACTATCGGTTACCAGAGAGTATTTAGCCTTGGAGGGTGGTCCCCCCGGATTCCCACGAGATTGCACGTGACCCGTGGTACTTAGGAACTCATCGGGAGTCAGCTGGATTTCGCGTACGAGACTAGCACTCTCTTTGGTCGGCCTTTCCAGGACCGTTCCGCTATCCGCTGATTTGTAACTCCCCGGTTCTGCACCGGATGAGCCCTGCAACACCCCGACGGCACGCCGTCAGGGTTTAGGCTATTCCCCGTTCGCTCGCCACTACTAGGGGAATCTCGGTTGATGTCTTTTCCTCCGGGTACTGGGATGTTTCGCTTCCCCGGGTTGTCCCCCTTGCGCTATCTCCTGACCCGAAGGCCAGGCCTTTACTCAAGGGTCCGCAGGCTTTCGTCTGCGGTGGTTGCCCAATTCGGAAATCTCCGGATCAAAACCTATTTGCGGTTCCCCGGAGCTTATCGCAGCTTATCACGTCCTTCATCGGCTTCTGGTACCAAGGCATTCACCATATGCACTATGTAGCTTGACCATATTCTTCCATCGAGCCCGGTCCCCGGTCAAAAGGGCCAGGCTTGAGTGAGACGCCTACATATTATTCTTTGTTGCTAAGCATCCCTCGGCTTTCCGCTTCCCGCCCCTCAGGGGGTCATTATGGAACGCGGTGTTTCGAGAGAATACGCATGATTTTTGAAAGATCCAAATCGGTGGCCGGATTCTGCTTCCCTTGGACCCTAGCGGGATCGAACCGCTGACCTCCTGCTTGCAAAGCAGGCGCTCTCCCAGCTGAGCTAAGGGCCCGACTCCGGTTTTGCCAGCCAATAGGCGCTCCGTCTTAGAAAGCTCGACCTACCCCTCATCGTGAGATGAGGAATAGAAAGGAGGTGATCCAGCCGCACGTTCCCGTACGGCTACCTTGTTACGACTTCACCCCAATCACCAATCACAATTTCATGGCAGCCAGGCTGCCACTTCTGTTGCAATGGGCTTTCGTGGTGTGACGGGCGGTGTGTACAAGGCCCGGGAACGTATTCACCGCGGCCGTGCTGATCCGCGATTACTAGCGATTCCAACTTCACGAGGGCGAGTTGCAGCCCTCGATCTGAACTGAGACGTACTTTGGGGATTTGCTCCACCTTGCGGTCTTGCTTCCCTCTGTGTACGCCATTGTAGCACGTGTGTAGCCCTGGACATAAAGGCCATGATGACTTGACGTCATCCCCGCCTTCCTCCACGTTATCCGCGGCAGTCTCCCAAGAGTCCTCTCATTGCTGAGTAGCAACATGGGATAGGGGTTGCGCTCGTTGCGGGACTTAACCCAACATCTCACGACACGAGCTGACGACAGCCATGCAGCACCTCGGCTGGCTCCCTTGCGGGTCGCCCAGTGTTTCCACCGGACTACTACCAGTCGTTCGAGCCCAGGTAAGGTTCTTCGCGTAGCGTCGAATTAAACCACATGCTCCACCGCTTGTGCGGGCCCCCGTCAATTCCTTTGAGTTTTAACCTTGCGGCCGTACTCCCCAGGCGGCTGACTTAAAGCGTTAGCGGCGGCACGGGAGGGGTCGATACCTCCCACACCTAGTCAGCATCGTTTACAGCTAGGACTACCAGGGTATCTAATCCTGTTTGCTCCCCTAGCTTTCGAGCCTCAGCGTCAGTAAGGGCCCAGGCAGCTGCTTTCGCCATAGGTGTTCCTCCCGATATCTACGCATTTCACCGCTACACCGGGAATTCCACTGCCCCCTACCCCACTCTAGGCGCCCAGTATCCATCGACCTATCCCGGTTGAGCCGGGAGATTTCACGACGGACTTAAGCACCCGCCTACACTCGCTTTACGCCTAGTAATTCCGAATAACGCTCGCCACCTACGTCTTACCGCGGCTGCTGGCACGTAGTTAGCCGTGGCTTATTCGCCAGGTACCGTCAGACCCTTGCGGGCGTTCGTCCCTAGCAAAAGAGGTTTACATCCCGAAGGACTTCGTCCCTCACGCAGAGTTGCTGGATCAGGCTTTCGCCCATTGTCCAAAATTCCCCACTGCTGCCTCCCGTAGGAGTAAGGCCCGTGTCTCAGTGCCTTCGTGCCCGTTCGCCCTTTCAGGCCGGGTACCCGTCATAGCCTTGGTGGGCCGTTACCTCACCAACTAGCTGATGGGCCGCAAGCCCCTCCCCGAACGATCCTTGCGGATCTCTCATCCCCGGAGGATGCCCTCCAGGGATCATACGGCGTATTAGCACCGCTTTCGCGGCGTTATCCACCATTCAGGGGCAGGTTGCTTACGTGTTACTCACTCGTCTGCCGCTAGGTCTGCGATACGCTGCAAACCCCGCTCGACTTGCATGTGTTATGCACTCTGCCAGCGTTAATTCTGAGCCAGGATCAAACTCTCCATTAAATGTTTGGACGTTTTCCCTTCCCTAAGGAGGAAGGTACTTCCGTTTTGCACCCAAATGGAGCGAATTGACTTTTAAGCTCTTCCTTGTTTCCGCCGCTTCCGCGCCCCAACGTCAGGACGCTTCCGCAGCAGAACACACCAATTTTACCTTAGCGCTCTCGCCCCGCTTCGCATCCTTGCGGATGCTGATGGAGGACGGAACGCCTATTCGCTGTCAAACCCGATTTTTCAAAGAGCGAAATTTGCCCTAAGCGGTCATCCCGACTTCGGAAGCCGCTAGCGGCAAATTGCTTTGCCGTCCGCTTGACTTCACAAGCTGACTGGGACATTATAGCACGAAACCGCCACTCGGTGTCAAGGATTATTTTCTCCGTCTGAGAACGGCGTTTTTTTCGCTTGACAGATTGGGCGCACGGCGCGCAAAGGCGCAGGACCGGGGGTCGCGCGGGGCGGCCCCCAGGCATGACTTTTTTACATATATATGTTATAATGGTCGCATGGAGAGGCTGGCCGGAGCTCTGCTGGAATCGGTCCATTTCCGCTCCGCGAAGCCGCGCATCGCGGTGCTGTTGGGTCCGCGCGGGGTGGGCAAGACGTTCCTTGCCGTGGAGCAACAAAGGCGGCGGGGAAGCCAGGGTTCCTCGGCTTTCTGGGATGATTGGGATTTCAGAAAGAAGGCCATTTCATCTCCATATTCTTTCCTGGATCAGCAGCAGACCCTTCTTTTTAAGAAAGTGCTTGCATTGATTGATGAATTCTCAAAAGCGCCCAGATGTTGGGATCATATTACCGATCTTTACAATGCGCAGAGCGAAAAGGTCGATTTTATCGCCACTTCAAGCTATTTATCTAATTTATCATTACAAAATAAGCGTTTTATAAAATCAAAATGCAGCAGATACCGTATCCACCCCATATCTATTTCAGAATTGCTTAAAGTAGGATTCCTGCCAGCGAAGGATAAGTGCAATAAGGTAATAAATTCAATCATTTTTTCTCCTCCAGACCCAGGAAGAAGGGGCGCCAATCTGCTTGAACTGCTCTTGAGATTCGGAGGTTTTCCAGAGCCGTTCCTTGGCCAGAGCGAGAAAAAGCACGAAATATGGCTCAAGATGCGGCGCGATGTATTGATCCGGGAAGACTTGCGCGAGATGACCCGGATCCAGCAGCTTCCCGGGGTGGAGTCCTTGATGGACATGGTCGTTCCGGGTTCCCTCCTTTCCTTTAATTCCTTTAAGTTGAATCTTGGCGTGAATGGGGCGACGGTCCGGCTATGGCTGGGGCATCTGGAGCGTCTCCATTATTGTTTCCGCATCGAGCCGTACGCGGGAAGGCTGCCGCGGACCTTGCGGCATGCGAGCAAGCTCTATCTTTGGGATTGGTCAGGGGTGGCTGATCCGCCTTTGCGGTTCGAGAATCTGGTGGCGTGCGCGCTGCTGCGATGGTGTCATTTCGCCCAGGATTGGGGCGGGGAGGAGCTGGAGCTGCGCTTTGTCCGCGACAAGGAGCGGCGGTCCGTGCCGTTCCTTTTGACTTTGGATGGGAAGCCTCGATTGCTGGTGGCGACGGCGGCCGGCGAGGCGGGAGCCGTAGGGCATCTTAAATATTTCAGCGAGCGGCTCAAAGTGCCGGGGGTGTTGGTCGCGGCGGGAAGGAAGGCGGTGGGGGAGGAGGCTGGAGTGAAGGCGCTACCGGCGGCGGCTTTCTTGGCGGGAATCCCGTGAGGCGCGCCCGGCGGCCGCGGCCTGGATGGCTGCGCGCGCCAGGGCCCGCCGCAGCAGCTCCCTGCGGGGATGCGGCGGCCGGGCCGCTTCCATCAGCTCGAGCAAAGCGAAGGCGACTGCCAGCGGGGATATCCGGACCCGCTGATTGACCCGCGCGTAGAGCCCGCAGGCCAGCTCGAAGTCCCGGTCGCCGCGGAAGAAGAAGCAGTCGCGGCCCTCCCGCTCGGCTGCGCAGACCCGCACGAGCACGGCGAAGTACTCCGCGACCTTCGCGTCCCGGAACCTCCAGGCGGCGACTTCGTCGGGGTTGTCCTCGTTCTTGACCGGACCGTAGCATTGCCCCCGGTCGGGGAAGCGGTCCACGAGGATCTTCCCGTCCCGCCGGGCGAGCTGGTAGATGGGGTTGTCCGCGTATATGACCAAGGTCGAGTACAGCCAGTAGCCCCTCTCGCCGAAGTCCCTCTTCGCCGCGGCCTCCAGGTTGACGCGGATGTCGGCCAAGGTCGTCCAAGGCGTGAACAGGATGAACCCGAACTCCACCAGCTCGCCGCCGCCCTTGAACGGCCGAAAGACGCCGGGATAGGAGCGCTCCCACTTCCTGGTCAGGGCCAGGAGCCTGTCCACCTGGGCCACGGTGATATCCTTGTTGAAGCGCGTATTCTCCCGCACCGAGAAGTTCTCTATGCCCATGCTGAGGATGCGCACCTCGTGCCCCGCCCGGGCCAGCCCGGGCAGGACGCGCTCGATGCGGCGGCGGGCGCGGAGCACGTGGTCGATCCGCGGATTGAACAGGAACACCGCCGGCGGCATCTTCAGGCGCAGCACGATCTTGAAGACCTCGTCGAACCTCTCGAAGGCGCGGATGTCGTAGAACTCGTAGCTGCCTTTGTCCCGGCCCCCCCGGCCGCTCTTAAGGACGCCGCGGAACTGCTTCTCCACCAACTCCAGCAGGTCGGCACGGGGCGAGGTCAGCGACTCCCGCCGGCTGCCGCAGAAGGAGCAGCCGCGCGGCTCTTGCGCGGCAGATGCCGCCGCGGGCAGCACGCCCCGGAACCGGGGATTGGCGCGCACCAGGCGGCGGTTGGCGCAGAGCACCCCGCTCACGATGGGGACATGGGCCTGCGAGGCGCAGGCGGCCGCATCGGCCATCACCGCGGCATAATCGGGCGCCACGGCCTCGATGAGGTACCGGCGGACCAGGGCCGGAGAGGTCAACCCCAGCCAATCGAGGAACCAGCCGCATTTCGCGAAATAGCGCCGGTCGTCTGGCCGGCTCGCCATCACGAAGGCAGGCGGCTCCGGCACGAGACTGCCGGGGCCGGGGAGCTCCATGACCGCGAACTTGGGCCGGGGACTCGCGGCCTTGAGGCAGCCGAGAGCCGCCCCCGCCAGAGGCTCGCTGCTGACGATGTGGGTAGGCCGGAAACGGCGGATGTGCGCGGCCAGAGCCCGACGGTCGGCCGCGGAGAGGTCCAGGCCCGGCCCCTGGGCGCCGGGCTCGCGATGCGCCCCCTCGACGTCCTTGCCGAAACACAGCCAGCGCGCCGGGACGCCGGATCGCCGTGCGAATCCCTTTAAGAACGGGAACAGCAGGCTCCTGTCGTTGCGCTGCAGAGCGCGCGGGAAGAACTCCAGGAGCATCAGGCGCGGCATCGTGTCTCCGCGGCCTGGATGGCGGCGCGCGCCAGGGCCCGCCGCAGCAGCTCCCTGCGGGGATGCGGCGGCCGGGCCGATTCCATCAGCTCGAGCAAAGCGAAGGCGACCGCCAGCGGGGATATCCGGACCCGCTGATCGACCTGCGCGTAGAGGCCGCGGGCCAGCTTATAGTCCCGGTCGCCGCGGAAGAAGACGCAGCCGCCGCCCTCCCGGTCGGCCGCGCAGATCCGCACGAGCACCGAGAAATACTCCGCGACCTTCGCATCCTTGAACCTCCAGGGAGAGACTCTGCCGGGGTCATCCTCGTTCTTGACCAGGCCGTAGCGCTGTCCCCGGTCGGGGAAGCGGTCCACGAGGACCTTCCCATCCCGGGCCAGGAAGAACATGGGGCTGTACCGGTAGATGATCAGCGTCGAATACAGCCAGTAGCCCCTCTCGCCGAAGCTCCTCTTAGTCGCGGCCTCCAGGTTGACGCGGATGTCGGCCAAGGTCGTCCAAGGCGTGAACAGGATGAACCCGAACTCCACCAGCTCGCCGCCGCCCTTGAACGGCCGGAACACGCCGGGATAGGAGCCCTCCCACTTCCTGGTCAGGGCCAGGAGCCTGTCCACCTGGGCCGCGATGATGTCCTTGTTGAAGCGCGCGTTCTCCGACTCGGAGAAGTTCTCCACGCCCATGCTGAGGATGCGCACCTCGTGCCCCGCCCGCGCCAGCGCGGGCAGGGCGCGCTCGATGCGGCGGCGGGCGCGGAGCACGTGGTCGATCCGCGGATTGAACAAGAACACCGCCGGCGGGAGCCGCAGGCGCAGCACGATGTCGAAGACCTCGTCGAACCTCTCGAAGGCGCGGATGTCGTAGAACTCGTAGACGCCTTTGTCCCGGCCGCCTCGGCCGGAGGTCTTCAGGATGCCGCGCAGCTGCTTCTCCACCAACTCCAGCAGGTCGGCGCGGGGCGAGGTCAGCGACTCCCGCTGGCTGTCGCAGAAAGCGCAGCCGCGAGGCTCCTGCGCGGGGGATGCCGCCGCCCGCAGCACGCCCCGGAACCAAGGATTGGCGCGCACCAGGCGCCGGTTCGCGCAGAGCACCCCGCTCACGATCGAGATGTGGGCCCGCGAAGCCCGGGCGGTCGCGTTGGCCATCACCGCGGCATAATCGGGCGCCACGGCCTCGATGAGGTAGCCGCGCTCCAGGTCCGGAGCGGCCAGCCCCAGCCAATCGAGGAACCAGCCGCATCTCGCGAAATAGCGCGGGTCGTCGGGGCTGCTCGCCATGACCTGGGAAGACGGCTCCCCCTCGGGACTGCGGCCCCTGCGGACGCCTCCGCGGGGACCCGGGATGATGCTGTCCGTGTGAGGGGAACCCGGGATCCTCCTGCGGGAGCCCGCCACGCCCATGACCGCGAACGCGGGCCGCGGACTGGCGGCCTGGAGGCAGCCGAGAGCCGCCCCCGCCAGAGGCTCGCTGCTAAGGATGTGGGTGGGCCGGAAACGGCCGATGCGGGCGGCCAGAGCCTTGAGATCGGCCGCGGAGAGCTCCAGGCCCGCCCCTTCGGCGTCTTTGCCGAAACAAAGCCATTGCGCCGGGACGTTGAACCGCCGGGCCAGTCCCTGCAGGAACGGGAACAGCAGGCTTCTCTCGTTGCGCTGCAGAGCGCTCGGGAAGAACTCCAACAGCATCAGGCGCGGCATCGTCTCTCCGTTGCCTCCGGACCCGGCGAGAGCCATCATACCATAGCCCCGGTGGGTTTGATATATTATGAGCTTGGACCCGGCTCGCCGATGCGCGTGACCCCCCGCCTGCTTTTTCTGGAGTTCCTCTGCCGCTACGAAGAGCGGTGCGAGACCTCCATGACCTACCCCTTCTTGAAGGGGCTGGCGCGGGACCTCGGCGTGCCGGCGCGCTGGCTGTACTTCGTGGTCACGCCGAACATCTGCTGGGAGAAGCCCGCCGGCCGGGTGCTGCGCGCCGACCTCCCCGGGCCCGAGCTCGCCTTGCTGCGCGGCCAAGTCGAGGAATTCCGGCCCACCCATATCGTGGTCAACGAGATCCCCGCCCCTGGGCTGCGCCGGGCGCTGCGCGCCGCCCGCGGCGCCAAGCTGCTGGTCCTGCCTTCCGAATGGGACACCGAGGCCTTCCACTGGGGGGAGCAGGACGACCCGGGGATGGGCCCGTACCTCTCCCTCGTCGGCCGCGCCCGGCGCAACGAGCTCCAGCGGCCGGGCTGGTTCCTCGATTGGCTGGGCGCGGGCGGCCACCCGCGGGCGCAAGCGCACCTCTTCGACGCCGCCGAGCCGGACTACGAGGCCACCGCAGGCGGCGCGGCCGGGGCCGGCGACACCGATTTCCCGCTGATCCTCGTGGGCGGCCGGAGCTGCAAGGGCCGCCCCAGCGTCGCCGGCAACCCGCGCTTCCGGGGCCTGGATGCCGCCCGCCTCGCGCGGGGCTGCAGCTTCTGCGGCGGCTCGATCGAGGAGAACCCCCGCGACGGCCACCGGCGGGACTCGCTGGCCCTGGCGGAGCTGCAGCTGCGCCGGCACGAGGCGACCGACCCCGGCCGCCGGCGCAGCCGCGCCACCTTCATCGTGCACGACCTCGGGCTGTTCTTCAAGATGGACGAGTTCTTCGCCATGGTCCGCCGCAACGGGTTCCGGCCGGGGCTGTTCATCTTCTGCCCCCGGATCGACGACGTGCTGGGCGCCCGCGAGCGCATCGAGGCGGTCCTTCCGGTGGCGGCGGCCGGCGGACACCGGCTGCGTCTCGAGATCATGGGCATCGAGAACTTCTCCCCCGAGGTGATGGAGCTCTACAACAAGAAGGTCACCGTGGCCCAGGTCGACGAGCTGATCGCCCTCATGGACCGCTGGAACAAGGGATGGCCGGGCGTGTTCTCCCTCTTCAAGGGCGGGAAGAACTGGCTGATGCTCCTGTTCACCCCCTGGACCACTCTGGCCGAGCTGCGCGTGAACTTCACCGAGGCCGCCCGGCGGGGCTTCGCGGGAGAGCAGCTCTGGATCTGCTCAAGCCTGCTCCTGCGCAAGGGCACGGCGCTGGAGGCGCTGGCCAAGCGCGAGGGCGGCATCATCGTGCCCGAGTTCGAGGACCGCGGCCTCCTGTTCTTCCCGGCTTTGGGCATCCGGATGCTCTGGGGGTCCACCCCCTGGCGGTTCAAGGACCCAAAAGTGGCCGACTTCTTCCGCGTCCTGGTGCGCGTCTTCGCGGCCGTGGAGCACGGCGACGCCCGCCCGCTGTTCCGCGGCGACCCCGAGTTCGACCTGCTCCACCGGATCTATTGCGACGCGCCGGAGGGCGCGCCGCCGCCCCAGCGGCGCCCCCCCTGGTCCCTGCTGGACGTCGCGCTGGAGATGATCCGGCTCCTCGAAGCCTCCCCCGCGCCGCCCTCGCGGGAGGAGCTGCTGCGCACGGCCGTCGCCCGGGTCAAGGAGAAGTCCCCCCCGCCGCCGCCCCCGGAGGCGGCCGGCCAGGGTCCCGGCGGAGCCGGCCTGTCCGGCCCGGAGGCCGTGGGCGCTTTGGGCCGGCTGGAACGGACGGCCATCGACGACGTCAGCCGCCTGCTCAAGACCCGCGGGGCTCCGCAGCTGGGCCGGCTCGCCATCACCGCCGCGGGGAGCCTGCCCGGCTCGGGGCTGCGCCTGTCCTTGCTCATGGACGGGCGGGAGATGGTCATCAGCCTGCTGGGGCGCAGGAGCCCGGAGTCCGCGTTCTTCACGTCGCGGCTCTTCAAGGTCATCTATTGGAGCGAGACCCCGCCGCGGACGCCGGAGCAGACGCGGCGGCTGCGCCTGCTGGTCGCCTTGATCGAAGGCCGCCTGCAGGCGCTGCGCGCGCGCGCGCCGCGGACCCGCCAGCCCCGGAGCCGGCGGGCTGCTTAGACCCTCGGGATTGCAATAGCTTACCTATAGTCTAAGCCGAGTCATGCTTTAGATTCCTACAAGGGAGAGCGCGTTCAGGGCAGGGATGAGAGCCAGCGGCTGGCCGTCGCGATGAGGATCCTGTGGTTCCCGTTCTGGTGGTATTTGAAGACGCCGTCGCGGTCGACCAACTGCACCGCGGGAACACCGAGCATCCGCTGGAACTTCATCAGGCTCGGCGCCGGAGCGTCGTCCGATGATTTGACTTCGACCAGCAGCAGCGGCCTGTTGCCCTCGGCGACCAGGAAATCGACCTCCTCCTTCTCCTTGTTGCGCAGGTAATTCAGGGAGAACCTGCCCAGGCCGAGCTCATTCCAGTTGCGGACCGCGCGGAAAAGCTCGAGCGCCGCCATGTTCTCGACCCTGGCGGCCCGGTCGCCGATCTCCGGATAGTCGTAGAGGTATATCTTCTTCTCTTTGAGTATGGCCCTGGATATCTTGCGGGTCCACGGCGAGATCCTGAAGGTGAGGAAGAAGGAATCGAAAAGCGAGAGCCAGCGGTTGACGGTGTCGAAATTGGTCCGCAAGTCGCCGGCGAGGTTGTTGACGGAGACCGGACTCCCCACCCGGGACGGCAGGAGGGAGAACAGGGCTTCGACCGCATCCATCTTCTTGAGGCCGCTGAGGTCGCGGATATCTTCGCGTATGAGCTGTTTCAGATAATTGGCGGACCAGCGCGTCCAGAACGCGCTTTCCCCCTTGAGGTAGGGCTCGGGAAACCCGCTGGCGTTGAAAAGCGTGCGCCACAGACCGGCCGTGACGGTCTTGTCGTTGAGATCGAATTCTGAAAGCGGATCGCGAGTGAATTCCTTGAATGCCCGCCGCTGCCCGCTGAGCTCGGCGATGGTCAGGGGAAACATGTGCAGATGGAAATATCTGCCGGCGAGAGAATCGCCTCCCTTCTGATAGACGTCCAGCCTCCCGCTTCCGGAGACCAGGAACTTGTAGGCGCCGGAGAACTCGTCATAGACGCCCTTGAGATAGTTCTTCCAGCCGGAGTATTTGTGTATCTCGTCCAATATGACGAGCGGCTGCGAGGCGTCTTTCCTGTTGATCTCCGTGAAGAAGGCGGGCTTCTCATGGATCAGGCGCTTATGGGAGAGGTAGTCCCAATTGAAGTAGAAGTTGTTGGGAAACGAGTCGGCGATCTGGCGGGCGAAGGTCGTCTTGCCTGTCTGCCGAGGGCCGGAAAGGAAGATCATCTGCTTGTCGCGGGACAGGGCATCCCATATGCCGCGATAAAGGCCGCGCTTCAGCATATGACTAATTTATAATAGCAACTTGAAAAAGTCAAGACGTTTTAGAGATGGACCATGAAAAAGTCAGCCCAGACACTCTGCGTCAGAGTGAGCCGCTGGAGCGGGCCCCGCGGGAGATGCGCCAGATCGTGCTGCCCTCCTCCGGGTCGCTGTAGACCCGCCGGACGTAGGGCGTTGACGCGGCCCAGTCCGGCAGACGCAGGAGCGCGGCGAGGCGCGCCGGGGGCAAAGCGCTCCACCGCCCGGTCTGCCGGTCCAGGTGGAGATAATCGACGCCGCGCCGCTGGCAGTCGGCCAGCCAGGAATCCCGGTCCTCCGCGGCCGGCAGCGGCTCGGCGCGGCGGCCGGTCAGCAGGGTCAGCGCGGGGCTGAACATGCTCTGGAAGCGCGCCTGGGGCGGGGTCTCCCGGCGTATCCAGGCCATGGTCCGCGGCCAGAGCTCGGGGGGCTGCTGCCGCCGCTCCCGCGCGTAGACCAGGTCCTCCCGCGCCCCGAGCATGAGCAAGCCCGCGGCCAGGACGAGCCCCGCCGCCCGCCCCGCGCTGAGCATGAAGAGACATGCCAGAGGCAGCAGCGGCAGGAGATATCTGGAGTCGACCGAGCCCCAGGCCGCGTGCAGGGCCAGGACCGCGGCGGAGTACACGGCCGCGGCCTGGGCCCAAGCCCCGGCCTCCCGCCGCCAGAGCCGGACGGCGCCCGCCGCGGCCAGTCCCAGGACGGCGGCGCCGGCCGGGACCAGGACGCCCGGCCCGCCGCGCAGCCCGGCCAGGCCGTGGCCGAAGAGCGTTCCCGTCAGCCGCGCCAGATGGCGCGCCAGTCCGGCCGGCTCGCGCAGCGGCGCGCTGCGCCAGAGCCAGCAGGAGGCGTAGCCCGTGACCGTGCCCGCGACCAGCAGGTTGCGCGCCGCCCAGAGGCACGAAGGCAGCAGAGCCGTCGCGACGAAGCCCAGCGCCGGCCTCCAGCCCTGACGCCGCCACAGGGCCAGGCCCGCGGCCGCGGCGAGCAGCGCCCCGTGCGGCCGCAGGAGCGCGGCCCCGGCGGCCAGCAAAGCCGCCGGCCAGAGCCTGCCCAGGGCCAGGCACTCAAGGACCGCCAGGGAAGCCGCGAGGAAGGCGACGTCCGGCCGCACCAGGCCGGCGTTGCGCAGGAAGACCGGGTTGAGGGCGACCAAGAGGGCGGCGGCCAAAGCGGCTTCCTCAGCCAGGACCCGCCGGGCCAGGCGCCAGGTCAGCCAGACCGCGGCCCAGCCCGCCGCCAGGCACAGCCAGCGCAGCAGGCCCCAGCGCGGATCCACGAGCCGGACGGGGAGGGCGAGCAGGAGGGCGAAGCCGGGCAGCGGCTCGGTAGCCGGCGCGCCGTCCGGAAGAGCGAAGGCGCCGCTGGCGAGCGAGCGGGCCAGCAGGATGTTCAGGGCGTCGTCGTTGTACAGCCCCACCGGGGCGTGCCAGGCCATCCAGACCTGGAAACCGCCCGCCGCCAGCAGCAGGCAGAGCAGGGCGCGCCGCATCCCGCATAACTTAGCATTTCAGTATCCCGCAACGAGCGGGCCGGAAGGGGACAAGGGATTCAAGGCGGCAGAGAGGCGCCGATCTGCGCCCGCAGCTGCTTGATCTCGGGCCGGGACGGATCGAGCTTCTCGGCGGCGGTCAGGGCGGCCAGGGCGTCGGCGTGCCGGCCCAGGCGCAAGAAGGCCGCGGCGGACTCGGTGAGCACCTGAGGGTCGTTGCCCGCGAGATCCAGGGCCAGGGTGATGAAACTGGTGTCGATCGGCCGATGGCCGGCCCCCTGCTCGCGCCGGACCCAGTCGGCGCCGTCGACGGCCAGCGCGCGCGCCGTCTCGCGGCCGAGCTTGGCGTCGAGCGCCGCGCAGTCGGCCAGATCCTGCCTGCCTTTCATGAACTGCGCGCCGGCCGCGCCGGCCAGCGCGCCCTGTTCGACGGGGGCCTTCTGGCCGCGCCAGAGGCGCAGCTGCGCCAGGCCGCGCTGGCAGAGCTGGTCGGCCGCTGAGGCCGCGGGCGCGGCCGGCACAGCCATGCTCGCGGGGGCGACGAGGGGAAAAGCCGGAAGCTCGGCACGGGGGGCGGCGTCCACAGGCCGGTGCCCCCGGCGTATGCTCATGAGGATGCCGGCGGTGAGCAGGCATGCCGTCACTTCGACGATCAAGGCGGGCTTGCGCCTGAGGAACGTAGGCTGGGGCCTGAGCGCCTCGACGCACGCCGCCTCGACCTCGAGCCGGGGGTAGCCCTGCCGGTTGACGAGGTCGTCCTTGACGGCCTGCAAGCCGTGGATGGGGATGTGCTTGCGCAGGTAAGCGACCATCTTCTCTCTTGTCATCGGTTTTGCGCCGGGCCCCGCAGGACCTATAGTAGTAAAATGCGGCCCCGGAGCCGGCGGGCTTCCGGTGCCGTCATGATGTCGATAGCTCCACAGCCCCAAAAAGACTCATCGGTCGTCCATCCAATCTGGCAGGTCGATTTTTGACTCGGGGACACGCAGGTAGTCCCGTTCGACGGCATGCAGATTCTTGATGACCTTCGGCACATCTTCGATCCGGGCATCGATGGAAAACCGGTCAACAGCCTCCTCGAAGCGCTTGATGAGCCGCCGGTGGTCCACCAGCCCGCGGCTGACCATCTCGCGGATGTCGGCGACATCGCTCATGTTGAAGCGCTTGAGCTTGCTGACCACCACGTCCACGATGTCGAGCGCCTGCACGGAGAAATGCTTTAGGCCATGGAGCGTCCCGACCTCATGGAAGAGGGCGCGCTGAGGCATGAATGGCAGGGAATGGGTGACGACATCCAGGTACATCCCGAACCGTTTGTGGAAATCCGTGTTCTTCCCGGCCAAGGCCAGCAGCCGTTCTTTGACCAACGGCGTGATGGCCTGAGTCTCAAGCACATCGCCGTCCTTGGTCCCGCGCTCGTATTGTGCCTGCAGCATCAAGGCCGCGGAGCCGATCACACGCAGCGGTATCCTGCCGGGCGCTATCGGGGTCCAGCGGCGGTCGATCTCCGTCAGGAACCGTTCAATGAATGCCACGCGCTGCCCTCAATGCTTCCACGAAATCAGCCACATGTATCCGGCTGACGATCCCCCATCTCCGCGAGATGCTCGATGCGGCGGCGCGGACTTCCTCCAATGTCTTCTCGCTGGCAATGCCGCGGTCGATGATCTTGTCGGCTTTCCCCGCGCCGGGTCGGGAGGGCCCGGCCTTGGGCCATGCGTCCGACAAGAAATCGGACAGCAGGAAGCCCGCGGTCCCATACTTCCTGGCCCATTCGGCTGTAGGCTTGCCTGCCAACTCGGCCTTGAGCGCTGCAAGGGTGTTTTCGAGGACCCAACCCAGGCGAAGGCCCAGGCCGACTTGATCGAGATCGAACTTCAGCTTCGCGAGATTGAGTCCTTCGGCATGGTTGGCGAGGACCGGAGCCAGGGCGACGATCTGGCGAGGGGATTCGTAGGAGGCCAGCGTCTCCCGGATGACGTCCAGCGCGTCCTTCAGCCGCTCCGTAGGCAGAACATCATGGCTCTCCACAAGGTGGGCGGCGCCCAGACGGGCCAGGGCGTTCTGCAGCTCGCCTACGGTCTCTGTTTTCGCGGGCACGAACTGATCCAGAGAGACGTTGAAGGTCTTAAGGATGGTCAGCAGTTGCTCGGCGGTCAAAGAGCCCTTCCCGTGTTCTATCTCGGAGAGCCTGTTCTGAGACAAACCAAGCAGCTCGGCCAGTTGGGTCTGGGTCCAGCGACGGTCTTGCCGCAGCTGGCGCACTTTCTGGCCGATGGAGATGCGGAGCTTGGTCTGTGGCGCTATGGTCGTCATATCGGTTAACCGATAAAGTATCGGTATAGCGATAGTATAGCCCCCGGACGCCGGATTGGCAAGGGGCATTTTGACAGCTTACGCTGCGGATGTACTGGGTCGCGCAGATTGCAGTCGGGATAAGCTGGTCTCTGGGGAACTAGGCCAGCCAGACAGCATCTGCCGGCCGGAAACTTCGTGTCCGGCCGGTGGCGGGCGAGCAAAGCTCGCCCGCTCGCCCGGGCAATATTGGTAGAATTCCCCATAGATGATGAAATGCAAGCCCGGCAAGGCGGGGCTCGATTTCTTCAGGAAGCTCGTCGAGACCGGAGCCCGGCCGTGGCGCCTGGAGTCGCTCCGCTTCAGCGTCGAAGCCCTGGAATTCTCCTTGGTCAAGGACGCCAAGCGGCTGCGTCTGGAGGCCGTCCTGCCCCGCCCGCAAGAGCGGCGCTGCCTCTTCTCCAACCGCGGCCTGGGCCTGCGCTTCCACGGCGGCGACCGGGGCCTGCCGCCCGAGGACATCCGGGCCGCACAGGCCGTGTTCCAAGCGCTGGCCGGCGCATCCTTCCCGGAGCTGCTGCGCCGGCTCATGCGGGACGCGCTCCTTTATTCGGACTGCAGCGGGACGCAGCCGGAGTCGCGGCTGGAGCGCTACTACCGCATCGCCGACCACACTCCCGACTGGTGGAAGTTCTTCTACCGCAAGAACAATTTCCTCGACCAGGAGATGCGCCTGGGCGCGAGATGCGTGAAGGTCAACCACGGCAGCTGGGAATGCCGCTTCAACAGCGTGGACCACCGCCTGGCGGCGCTGCGCTTCTTCGCGGACGACTGCGGCGCAGACCGCGGGGGCGGCATCAAGGAGATCCACACGGGCTTGGGCGAAAAGGAGGTCTTGGGCGGCAAGACGCTCGAGGCCCTGCGCGCGGCCCTGCGCGAGGCGGCGCAGAAGCATCACCCCGAGAGCATCCACCTCAATTCCACCTGCCTGCCCGAACTGCTGGGCGAAGACCCGCGGCCGCTCATCGCGGCCGTCGAGAAGGAGTTCAAGATCCCGGTCTTCTGGACCGCGAAGACCCGGGACGCGGGAGAGTCCATCCAGACCATGCTCCGGCTGATGCTCGGCAGGATCAAGTTCTCCGCCAGGCGCGACCCCAAAGCGGTGATCCTCGCGGGCGCGGTCTCCCCGGAGGCCCAGCATGAGGCGGAGCGGCTCGTGGCCGGGCTCGGCCTGCGGTCCGTCGGCTTCCTCTACCCGAAGCTCGACCTGCGCAGCATGCCGCAAGCCGGTTCGGCCAGCGCTTTGATCTGGGTCAATCCCGCCGGCTGGGAGAGGCTGGGCGACGAGCATTTCATCGCCAAGGGACTCGCCATCGTCCGGTCCCACCCGCCCTTCGGCCTCGAGGGGACCCGGGCCTGGCTGGAGCGCATCCGCTCCGTGCTCGGACTCCGGAAGGCCCGCCCGCTGGGCTTCTCCGCGGACCAGAGAGCCGCCCTAGCCTCCCTGCGCCGCGGCTGCCGCGGACGGAAGGTGGCGCTCATCGGGGACCGCGCCGATCTTTCGGCGCTGGCCTCCCGCACGCCGCTGGGCTTCTCGATCGGGAGGCTGCTCTGCGAGATGGGGTTCAGCGTGAAGTGCCTGGTCTACTCCCCGGGGCCGGCGGACGACGCGCTGCGGCCGGCCGAGCCCGCCGGTCCGGGCGACATCGAGTTCCGCCCCTTCCGCGCGCGCGCCGAGCTCGACGGCCTGCTGCGCGACGGGATCGACTTGGCGTTCACGCATTTCAACCATGACCCCCGCCTGGCCGCCCTCGGGATCGCCGGGTTCTGCGAGACCGCTTTCGACATCGGGGTCTCGGGCTTCCAGCAGAGCGCCGAACGCCTGCTGCATCTCTGCCGGACGCGCCCTTTCCCGGGCCAGCGCGCCTACCTGGGTCTTCGGCCGTGAGCATGGAGCGCCGCCCCGAAGCCGCCCGGCTCCCCTTCCTCAACGGGGTCTACATCGCCGTCGACGCGGTGGACGGGGCCTTCCTCATCGTGGACGGGCCCTATTGCGTCTTCACCAAGGCCGAGATGCAGTACGGGCACGACATCCACTGCCGGCTCATCCCCCCTCTGGGACGCTCCCGCGTCGTGCATACGGCGGTCAAGACCGGGATGGAGGAGGTGACCAGCCTCTCCCTCGACCGCCGCGCGAGCGTGGCGAAGCTCTTCGCCGAGGTCTGCGGGTACGCCGAGGCCAAGGTCGTGTTCACGACCACGTTCGATTTCCACCAGCTGCTGAACTTCCCCCTGCCGGAGATCGCGCGCGAGTACGCCGCCAAGTCCGGCAAGCCGGTCTGCCATATCCCTTCCGCGTCTTTGACCGGCGACTGGCTGGATGGCTATGCCCGCGCCTGCGAGGCCTTGGCGAAACAGCTCCCCCTGTCCCGCGGCAAGGCCGAGAAAAACAATGTCGCCATCGTGGGCTATCTCTGCGACCGCCGGGAGCCGGACCACGCCGGGAACCTCCGCGAGCTTAAGCGCCTGCTCAAGGCCCTGGGTCTGAAGCTGGGCTCGGTCTGGCTGGAGGGCAAGGGACTGCCTCAGCTTAAGGCCGTGGAGCGCGCCTCCGTCATCCTATCCTTCCCCTACGCGCGGGAAGCCGCCCGCGTGCTGGGCGCGCGCCTGGGCGCGCGGGTCATAGAAGCCGAGCTGCCGCTGGGCTTGACCGGCACGGAACGGTTCCTGACCACGTTGGGCGCCGCGTTGAAACGCCGGGAGGCGGCCAGCCGCTTCATCCGCCGCGAGCTCGCCGCGGCCATCCGGGACACGCAGACCCATGTGTGGCGGGTGATCCGCGGCCGCTCGGCCTGTCTGCAGCCGCTGCAGGACCCCCACTTGCGCGGCGCCGTGGCCGGGCTCTGCGCGGACCTGGGGGTCGCCGTGGTCGATTCATTGGAGGCTCCCGGCGCGCAGACGTCCGGGGCCCAGGCGCCGCTGCTCATCGGCTCGCTGCTCGAACAGCACCCGCGCGCGGCCTTCGTCCCCATCCATTTCGGATTCCCCAACTTCATCGACCATCCGGTCCTGGAAAAGCCCTTCCTGGGTTTCGCCGGGTTCCGCCATTGGGTGGACCGCATCTCCGCGGCGGCGCTGCAATGCGAGGCCGCGCCGCAGGCGCCGGCGGGCCTGCCGGGACAAGGAGACCGCGGATGAAGACCGGGCGCCGTCCGCGCAAGATGACCATCATCCTCTACGGCAAGGGGGGCATCGGGAAGACCACGGTCTCCTCGCATCTGGCCGCGCACTACGCCAAGGGCGGCAAGAAGGTCCTGCTGCTCGGCTGCGACCCCAAGGCGGACACCTCCACGCGCTTCCTGTCCGGCCGCAGGCCGCCGACCATCGTCGACATGGTGGGCGGCAAGATCGAGAAGAAGTTCGAGGACCTGCTCACCCGGACCGCGGCGGGGGTCGACGTCATGGAGACCGGGGGACCCGAGCCCGGCGTGGGCTGCGGCGGCCGGGGCGTGGCGACCCTGTGCCAATTCCTCGAGGCGCATACCCTGGAGCTGAGCGGCTACGACGTCATCATCTTCGACGTCCTGGGGGACCTGGTCTGCGGCGGCTTCGTCGCGCCCCTGAGGTTCGGCTCGGGCAACTGCCTGTTCATCGTCTCGTCGGAGGAAGCCGCGTCCCTGTTCGCCGCCAACAACATCGCCCGCATGGCGGCGCGGCCGTTCGGCCCTCCCGTGGGAGTCGGAGGCATCATCCTGAACCTGCGCGACAACAAGGCGCCGCAGCGCCTGCTGCGGGAGTTCGCGGCGCGCCTGAACATCAAGATCACCGGGGTCATCGAGCGGGACCGGCTCATCATGGAAGCCGAGGAGAAGGGGCTGACGGTCATCGCCCATGCGCCGCGCTCCCGCGCCGCCGGCCAGTTCGCCGCCGTGGCCGCGGCCATCGAGCGGCGCGTGCGGGCGCCGGCGGACAAGCCGGCCACGCCCATGCGCAACGACGAGTTCTGGGCCTTCATCCGCGCGCGCCGGATGGCCTCCCTCTGATCCGATGCGCCTGCTGCTCGTCGAGTTCTTCCCGAAGGCCCTGCGCTACGGCGAGAACACCATGCTCTTCCCGTTCCTCAAGGGCCTGGCCCGCGCCGGCGGCTTCCAGACGTCCTGGCTCTGCTTCGCAGGCGCGCTCGCGCCGGCCTCGGGCAAGCCGTCCGGACGGACCAGCCAGGCCCGCCTGAGCCCGGCGGACCTGCGCGTCCTCTCCGCCCATTTGGGCCGGTTCCGCCCTTCCCACGTGGTGTCCAGCGAGGTCCTGGCCCCCGAGGTGAAGGCCGTCCTGCGCGACCGGACGCCGCCGCCCAAGCTCCTGGTGATGCCCATGCTGCAGGAGGCGGCCCGGGGCGCGCCTGCCGGCACCGAGATGGGACGGCATCTGGCCCTGGTCTCGGGCGACCCGCGGCGCCGCGACTACTTCGGCCGGTGCGCCTGGTTCCTCGACTGGCTGGGCGTCGCGGCTCCGGCGCTGGCCCGCAAGTACCTGGTCGTGGGAGCCCGCCCCGACTACGCCGCCCTGCTGGCCAACCCCGAGGCGCGCAGCGCGGCCCAGCAGATCACCATCGTCAGCGGCCGGCTCTGCGGCAACCGGCGCACGCTCGCGCGCAATCTTTGCTTCCGCGGCCTGGACGCCCGCGCGGTCCGGGAGCACCGCGGCTGCTCCTTCTGCCGCAGCCCGTCCACCCCGTCGCTGACCCCGCCCGGCAAGGACATGCTGGCGGTCGTGGAGAGCCAGCTGCGGGGCGTCCTGGACACGGCCGGGCCCGCGGGCCGGGACAAGCGCATCTTCGAGTTCTACGACTTCCAGGCCATGCGGCGCTTCGACGAGGTCTTCGCCCTCGTCCTGCGCCTGAAGATGCCGCCGTCGGTCTTCCTGTTCAACCCCAGGCTCGACGAGGTCCTGCGCGCGCGCCGCCGCATCCGCAAGACGCTGCCCGCGCTGGCCCGGGCCGGACACGAGGTGCGCTGCCTGAGCATGGGCATCGAGAACTTCTCGGAGCGCGAGAACGCGCGGCTCAACAAAGGCATCTCTTTGGCCCAGGTGGACGAGTTCCTGGCCCTGACCAAGGAATGGGACGCCTCCTATCCCGGCGTGTTCAAACCCTTCAAGGCGGGACACGACAAGGTCGAATTGGGGCTCATCCTGTTCACGCCCTGGACTACGCTCGCGGACCTGCGGCTCAACCTGGCCCGGGCGCGGGAGCGCGGCTTCCCGGAACGGGGCGACTGGCTGTACTCGACTCTGCACGTCCACTCCAACGCGCCCATCTACCTGCTGGCCCGTCGGGACGGGCTCCTGGCCGGGCGCTGGCCGGACCGGGGCATGGGCTACGGGCTCTACAAGAACCAGGGGGAGGCGGGGCCCATGGTCCCCTGGCGCTTCCAGTCGCCGCGGGTCGCCGACTTCTTCGCCCTGCTCGTGCGCCTCTGCGCCGCGGACCGGGAGGGCGCCGCCTGCCCCTTCTTCCGGGGCGACCGAGAATTCCGCCGCGTCAGCCGCTTCTACGCCAGGTCCCGCGTCACGCCTCTGGCCTTCGCCCAAGCCCTGCTGGATATCATCGGGCCCGTCAGCTGTCCACTTCCAAAGACATTCCCCTGACCACGTCGTTGGACATGCGCGCCAGGAAGGCCAAGGCGCCCTGGAAGCCCAAGAACGGCTCTTCCCTGAGGAAGTGCGTGAACTCCGAGGGGAAGCCGAACTCCATGCGCTTGCAGCCCAGCTTGAACTCGCGGAACAGGAAGCCGTTGCCCACGATGAGGTCCGCGCCTACGAACCGCTCTTGCGCGAGCTTGAGCATTTCGCCCTGCACCGGCTCGAAGGCGGCCCCGGGCCGTTTCTGCAAGGCCGTGCGCTGCGCCTCGGGCAGATGGTGCGGCCCGCCCATGAGGACCAGGCCGCTCACCTCGGCGCCCAGGTCCTCCAGCTGCTCCACGAAACCGGGGGCGTAGTGCGGGTCGCCGGCATACGCGAAGCGCCGGTGCAAGAACGAGTGCGGCACCACCCATTCCAGCTTCGGCGCGACCGCGTCGAGCTCGCGCGCGATGAAGCGGGCGGCCTGCGCTTGCCGGCCGAACTCGCGGCCGAGCTGCTCCATGAAGCGCCGGCTGGCTTCGAGCCCGAAGGGCAGCTCCGCCTCCACGAGCTTGACGCCCAGCCGCCGCGCCAGCACCTTGCCGGCCTTGCGGCCGTGCGCCAGCGAGATGACGGCCCCGGCGCGGCGGACCTTGCGGAGCTCCTCGTAGGGCCGGCCCGAGAGCCAGATCGAAGCCGTCTTGAGCCCGAGCGCGGCCAGCATGCGCTCGAGCTCCTTGAGGTTGCCCTGGTGCTCCCCTTCGTTGCGGTCCATGAGGTAGCCCACGACCGCCGCGGTATCCGGCCTGGGCGCGGCGCCGCGCAGGTCCATGCCCGCGGCCAGCGTCTCCAGGACCGCGGCGTAGCCGTCCAGCCAGTCGCCGGATATGGCCGACTTGCGCGGCAGCGCGAAATGGGGCAGGCGCAGGCCGGCCTTGGCCATGGCCTCGCGCAGCACCCTCTCGTAGTCCGTGCCCGCGATCGCGCACATGGGCATGCAGCCCAAAAAGACCGCGCCGCAGCCCGGGCTGGCGGCCAGACGCTTGAGGCCCTGGGCGATCTTCCCCTCGCAGTCCCCGGCGATGTTGAAGACGTTGACCCCGGTGTGCTGGACCCGGTGGTTGTTGTCGCAGGACAAGAGCGTGGAGAAGAGGTCGTGGCGGCCCACGATGTGCTCGCCCTTGGCGAAGATGCAGCTGGGCCCGTCGCCCAGGAAGTAGGCGTCCGGGATGGCGTTGAAGGCCAGGTAAGCGCCCTGGAGGTAGGGGATGTTGATGCGCACGCCGATCTTATTCTGCATGGGGGGCCAGGTGAGCGCCGTAGCGCTGGTAGAAACGCAAGCTGCAGACTTGGAGCAGGCGGCGGAAGGTGCGCCGCGCGCCCTCCAGGCCCATCTCGAAATCCCGGCTGGAGAACCGGGCCTTGCCGGCCCGGCTGATGCGCCAGTCGAGGAAGATGTCCGAGAACACGGCCGCAAAATCGCCGGCCTTGAGCGCCTGCTCCAGCTCCCAGGGACTGCGCACCACGCTCACGCGCGCGTGGCGCAGGGGCTCGGGGAGCCGCGGGGCCTGGCCGTGCCGGTCGTAGTAGAGCAGGTCTATGCCGAAGCCCATCTCCTTGACCATGGCGGCCAACGGGGCGCCGTGCCCGTAGCGCAGCTCCAGGAGCCTGGGCAAGGTGGCCTCCGACACCACGAAAGCCAGGCGATAGGCGGCCGCCTGCTTGCGCATGGCCTCCCAGTCGGGCAAGAAGGCCGCCATCTTCCGGCTCCAAGCGTCTTTGAAGCGCCGCTGCTTGCCCAAGGCCGCGGCGATGGCCTGCAGGCACTGCTTGGTCCTCTCAAGCCCGTAAGGAGCGGGCACGGTTATGACCTTGCGCGGCGAGGCGGCCAGAAGCTCCCGGGCCTTGCTCGGATACGAGCTGCGCTCGCAGAAGACCTGGCAGGCGGCCTTGGCCAGACCTTCCAGAGCCGGGAAGTCCACGTCCGGGAACACGCTGATATTGGTCTCGATGCCGACGCTCCTAAGGAAGGGCTTGAGCTCCTCGTCGCGCAAGCCCATGGGGAAATGAAAGAGATTCACCGCGGCCGGCCGGGCCGGGGACTTGAAGAAGCCGGGGCGGCCGAGCAAAGACTTGAGAAAGGCCCCGAAGTTGTTGTTCTCGTCGCGGTCCTTCTGGCTCCAGCTCACGCTGGTGCCTCCGATCTCCTTCTCGCAACGGCGCGCCAGGCCCTGGAAGTCCTCTCCCATGATGATGGGCGTGCACAGGTGCGTGAAGATGAGGAACTTGCCCTCGGCCGAGAGCCGCTTGGCCTCCTCCACCAGGCGGTCGGCGCGCTCGCCGGTGCCCAGGATCATGTCCCGCTCCTCAAGCTCGGTGACCAGAAGCGCGGGCGCGGTCTCGGCCTTGCCGCGGGGCAGCTCGTCGAGCCCGATCTCGGGCCAGTCCAGGAAGGTCCACTTGCGGAAGCTGCGCCGGGGCCGGGCGTAGTAGCACTCCATGTCGCAGTACTGGATGGTGACCGTGCCGGCGGCCACGCATTCCGGCACGCCCAAAATGATCTCGAAGTCCTGGTCCGCGAAGAAGTTGCGCCAGCCGGCTTCCTGGAGCCCGATGGGCTGCCCCACGCAGGGCACGCGCAGCTGGTCGCCTTCCTGGCCGGGATCGATCTCCTCGCGGAAGGATCGGGGGTCCGCCGCGATGAGGCCTAAGACCTCGGCAAGCCCTCGGCCGCCTAGCCGTTTTCGCATGACTGCCAACAGTCTCTCTGCGGCCGGCCCAGTCGGACTTTCCTCGACCTTGAGGCCGGACCGGTCGAGGACCACGGCCAGCTTCCCGAAGTCGAATCGCACATTCTCCCGGGCCTGAGCGCAGGCGCCCTTGAGCGGGATGCGCAGGAGGCGCGACAAGGAGGAAAGTGCGGCCGGTCCAGCGGTGACGTGAGGCACTGTCCGCCCAGGCGCGTTCCGTTCTGGCGTCATGGGCCGCGATGAGTCATCCACGGACTCGCCCCGGGGCAAGTCCGTGGATAAGTCCAGATCGAGCGCTTTCTTCATGGGCGAGCGCGCTTCAGCCATCCCGGTCCTCCAGCACCAGGCGCGCCACCTCTTTCGGGTCGCGCAGCGACGGGCACAGCTCGTTCGACGAGTAGTAGACGTCCATCTCGTAGAGACCGGCGCAGATCGGGTCGAGGCGGCACTGCCGGCAGCGAGCGCACTTGCCGTAGGTCCAGGAGGTCCGGTCCTGGTCCCGCAGGCCCTTCTCGTCGAGGAAGTAGATGCTGCGCGCCTCCTTCTTGACGAACTTGCGCGTCTCCGTGGAACGGTGCGGGAACTCGGACATGAAGCAGAGGGGCACGCGCTCGGCACGGAAGGTGCGGCCGACCGAATCCAGATAGGTCATGGCCTGGTGCAGGCTGACCTCGAAGTCGCGCAGGCGCGGCACCAGCTCCGGGTTGAGCGAGACCGGGTTCATGCGCGGGTCGAAATTGTTCCAGACATAGTGGCGCACGAAGGGCCAGCGCTCCACGATCCAGCGCGCCAGGAGGCAGAGCTCCGGGGCGTTCTTGCGGTTGATGGTGGTGTTGATGTCCACCCGGACGCCGAGCCGGCCCGCGTTGTCCAAGGTGCGCATGATGTTCGGCAAGGAGTCCGGGTTCTGGGAGAAGCCGGCCTGCACCTCGGCGCGGGGCGAGTGCACGGAGACGTGCATGTGCCGCAGGCCGGCCGCATGGAGGGACTTGAAGTATCTCAGGTCGGCGGTCTTCTGGCCGTTGGTGATGAGCCGCACGGGCAGGCCCTGGGACAGGGAATAGGCGATGAGCCGGGACAGGCGCGGGTTCATGGTCGGCTCTCCGCCGGTCATGATGACGCCCGCGGCCTTCTGGACCTTGAAGCGGTCGATCAGCTTCTTGGCCTCGAGCCAGGGGATGACCCGGCCGTTCTCCGGGTTGGAGCAGAACACGCACTTCTGGTTGCAGACCCGGGAGACCTGCAGATAGGCCAGCTCAGCCATGGCGGATGGGCCTCAGCTCGGAGGAGCCGAAGATCTCGAGGTAGAGCGCCCAGGTGCGCGGGCAAGCCGCGCGGGCGGCGCAGCGGCGGCAGGGAGGAGCCTCCGGCCTGCCCTCGCGGATCTGGGAGCCGAATGCGTCCTGGAGCAGCTGCAGGTCGTCCACCCGGAAGCGGTCCCACTGCGCCGCGCTCTCGCTGCCTTGGCGCAGGGCCCGCGGCAGGTGGCACCAGGGCAAGCCCTCCGTGGAGACCGACAGGCCCAAGGCAGCCGCGGCCTGCGCGGCGCGCGCCACGGCTGGACCGGCCTCGGACAGCCGCGCCAGGGGCCCCGTGACCACGTCGCGCGGCATCTGCACCGGCCGGGGGAAATTGAACTGGACGCGGCGCGCGCCGAGCTTGCGCAGCAGGGGCGCCACGGCCGCGAGCCCGTCGAGGTTGCGGCGCAGGACCGCGACGCTGGGCAGGACTTCCTTGCCCGCGGCCAGGAGGACCTTCATGCCCATCAAGGTCTCGCGGAAGGAGCCGGGCGCGCCGGATAGGCTGTCGTGGGTGTCGGCGTCCGCTCCCAGCAGAGTCACCTCCGCGGCGTCCACGGCTTTGAGCAGGCGCTCGCGCAAGCCGGGCCGCGAGAAGGCCCGGCCGCTGGTCTGGACTTGGATGAACCGGTAGCCCATGGCTCGCGCGCGCGCCGAGAACTCCTCCAAGTGCGGCCAGAGCGCGGGCTCTCCGCGCAGGAGCACGAGTTCGTCGCAGCCGGCCCGCCGGCCCTCGGCCGCGGCGCTCAGGGCGTCTGCGAGGCTCCGGGCCGGCAGGCCGCGCAGCTCCCGCATGGTGCAGTGGCCGCAGTCGCAGTCGCAGTCCGTGGTGACCCGCAGCGCCAAGCGGCGGCCGCCGGGCAGGCCGGGCGGGAGCGCCGCCATCGGACGCGGCTTTATGCGCTTGATCGCGATGAAGGGGCCGATGACCAAGGCGTCGAGGTCCATGGCGCCGAACGCCACGGCCGCGTCCCGCGGCGTGCACACGATAGGCTCGCCCTTGCGGTTGAACGAGGTGTTGAGGACCATGGGCACGCCGGTCAGGCGCTCGAACTCGGAGATGAGGCGGTGGTAGAGGGGCTGGCGCTCCCGGTGCACGGACTGCGGCCGGGTGGTGCCGTCTACGTGGAGCACGGCCGGGATGGCAGGGGCCCGGTCCTTGAGCACCGGCATTGTGAAGAGCATGAAGCGCGAGTCGAAGCCGTCTGCGAACCACTCGCCCTCCCGGCCGGCCAGGATCGAAGGCCCGAAGGGCCGCCAGGGGTGCCTGCTCTTGACCCGGTTGACCCGGTCGTGCATGCCCGCGGGACGCGGGTCCGCGAGTATGCTCCGCGCGCCCAGGGCCCGCGGGCCGAACTCCAGACGGCCTTGGAACCAGCCCAGGACTTTGCCTTCCGCGAGAAGGCCAGCGGCCTCGGCGCAGAGGTCCTTGGGCTTTCGGACATCGAGGCCCGCTTTCTCCAGGGCGGCCGCGATGTCAGCGTCGGAGAACTCCGGGCCAAGCAAGGCGTCCTCCATGACGGCGGGCCTGGACCTCGGGTCGAGGAGGGCGCAAGCCTCCAGAGCGGCGCCTAGAGCCGTGCCCGCGTCGTTGGCCGCGGGCTGGATGAACATGCCTTTCGGCTGGAAACGGTCTTTGAGGAGCTGGTTCATCCGGCAGTTCAAGGCCACGCCGCCCGACAGGCAGAGGCCTTGGGGACGGGGCCTGACGAAGCGGGCCAGGATGTTCCGCGCCACGCGCTCCAGCGCCGCCTGCAAGGAGGCGGCCAGGTCGCGATGCGCGGGCTTGAGAGGGGCGTCCTCGTGGCGGGAGAGCCGGCGCAGGTCCGAAGATACAGTTTCGCTGACGGACAGAGATTGCGGGCTCTTCCAAGAGAGGTAGCGCGCCATGGGGACGCGGGGCTTGCCCAGGCTGGCCAGCGCCATGACGATGCCCTGGCCGTGCGAGCCGAAGCCGAGCAGCCTGGTCACGGACTCGTAGACGCCTCCGATGGAGCGCCACATCAAGGAGCGCAGCTCGTAGACCTGCTTGATGCGCGAGCCCTTGGCGCGGAACACGGCCGCGGTCTCCCGCTCGCCCCGGCCGTCCATGGTCAGGACCCAGGCGTCGGTCATGCCGCTGGGCCGGTAGGCGGACGCGGCGTGGCAGAGGTGGTGGGGGATGAACATCAGCCGGCCGCTGCGCATGATGGGCAGAGGCCGTCCCGGAGGGGCGTTGACATAGGCCAAGGCGTAGCGCGCGGGCAGGCCGTTGATGGCGATGAGGTCCACGTCGTCGAGGGTGATGCCTTCCTTGGAGAGCAGGCCCCGGATGGCCCGGCGGCAGAAAGACTCCTCGATGGGATAGACGTAGGGCGGGGCGTCCGGAGGCGGCCAGCCGTAGTGGCGCACCCGCGCGAGCTTCTCCTCTTCCACGGCTCCCACGAGCCGGCCGTCCTTGAGCAGCGCGGCCGCGTGCTCCTGCATGGTCGCGACAGCGAGACCGAGGATGTAGCGGGGCTTGCGGCGCGGCCCCGGCTTGGGCAGGAGATAGGACGGCGGCTGCGGGGCGGGCAGGGCCGGCCCGGGCCGGCCCTTGAGCCTGGAGAGCCAGCCGGGCCGCAGCTTCTCCGCGCGCATAGCGCTGGTGTGCGTGTACACCGGCCGCAAAGCGTCCTGGGGACAAGCCTCCACGCACTCGAAACAGCGCAGGCAGCCCTTGGCCCCGCGCTGGGCCAGGCCCGCGGGGCAGACCACGGCGCAGAGGCCGCAGCGGGAGCAGAGCTTCGGCTCTACCGCGATCTGCGCCGGGCCGGAGGCCTTGGCGGCCACGATAGGCCGGCGCAGCACTCCCCATTCGAGTCCGTCGAGCAGGACGCGGAAACCCTTGGGTGCCGCTGCTGAATCGTCCTTGAGCGCCTCTGCCAGCCAGAGGAGTTCGGGAAGTCCTTGGGCGCTGGCGACGAAGCTCGCCGCGCGTCCCACGGGCGATGCGGTCCGGCCCCAGGCGAGGGTGAGTCTGCGCTCGTCCAAGGCGGGCTCGGTCTGCGCCTGCGGAGGCAGCTCTTGGAGGAGTATCGTCTTCAGCGGGATCCGGCGCTCGTCGCGGATGCTCTTGCCCGAGGCCTTGAGGACTCCGTGGTCTATGGGGATCCAGATGAAGCGGTCCTTGAGCCAGGCCAGAGCCGGTTCCAGCCGCGGGCCGGGCCGGGCCTCCAGCACCACCACGTCGTCGCGCAGGACCAGGCGGAACTCGGCCCGCAGGACCTCGGAGAGCCCCTTGGTCAGATAGTCGGGCGACAGCCTCGTGCCGAACGCGTCGGTGACGGGCCAGCGGAGGACGCGCGCTTCCATGTCGTTCCTATGATAGCAACTGCGGGGCGGCCTCGGGAGCGCGCCCCTTGTCCGGCCTGGGCCGGATTTGGGACACTATCCCCGCCACCGTCGGCAATGACATGACCCCTGCCCAGGACCGCCTGCGCGACCTCCTCACCATCGTCGAGAAAGGCCGCTACGAGGGGGCGGCGGAGCGGGCCGTCCTGGCCCATCTGGGCCGCTGCGCCGCCCCCGAAGACGCGCAGCTCGACTGGCGTCGGCTCTTCTCGGCGCTGGTCTGCGCGCGCCGCTACGCCGCGGCGTTCCGTCTCGGGGAGTTCGTCCTCGACCGGCCCTGGGGCGCGGCGGCCTCCCACGCCTTCCGCTGGCCCTGGTGGCTGCTCAAGGGGGGCTCAGTCAACGACCGGACGTTCTGCTCCCGCGAGCTGGCGCGGCTGCGCCGCGCGCCCCCCGGCGCGCGCACCGGGCCGTGGGCAGCGTACCTGCGCGCCCTGCTCTCCTTCAACCTCGGGCGCCCTGCGGACACGCTGGCCGAGTCCCGACGCGTCGCGGCCGTTGACCCCGGCCGCTACGCCTGGATGCGGCAGGCCTTCGTCCAGCTCAAGCTCGAAGCCGGGGACTTCGCCGCGGCGCGCGGACTCTGCCGCGGGATCCTGCGCCGCTTCCCGGAGCACTGGTGGGCGCGCTGCCGGCTGGCCCAGGTCCATCTGCTCGAAAGGGACCGCACCTCCGGCTGGCGGCAGTTCCGGCGCGCCGAGGCTGGCGCCGCCGCCGAGGACCTCGGGGACGTCCTCACCGCGCACGCCGAGGCCCTGCTCTGGCTCGGCCGCTACCGCGCGGCGCTGGCCAAGCTCGACGAGGCTTGGCGCCGGGGCAGCCGCTCCTTCGTCCTGCGCTGCCGCGGCGCCGCGCGGCTCAAGCTCGGCGAGCCCCGCCAAGCCCTGCGCGACCTCGACGCCGCTATCGCGGCCGATCCCAGGGACTTTGAGGCCTACATCTGGCGGGGGGCGGCCAACCGGGTCCTCGGCCGGCACGCCCGGGCGCTGCGCGACCTCGACGTGTTCGTCGCCTTCGCCCCCGACTGCCTCCTGGGGCGGCTGGAGCGCGCCCTGGCCAGGCTCGACGCCGGCGACGCCCCGGGCGCGGCCGCGGACCTGCGCGCGGTGCGCCGCCGCGACTGGGACCTGCTCGGCGCCAGGCTCGGGCCCGCGCGGCCGCGAGATCGGCGAGGCGGACGCCTGCGCCGCTACCTGCTGCGCGCGCTGGACCTGGCGCGGGGCGTGCGCAGCCATGAGCCCTACCTCAGAGCGCTTTGGCTGCGCGGGGCCCGACGGAAGACGCGGGTCTGGAAGGCCGGCCGGGCGCTCTCGAAGTCCGTCTTGCGCGCGGGCGAGCGATAGCTCGCCCGCAACCGACGCACGGAAGCGGGGCGGAAGAAGCGCGTCGTCAGGTCGAGCGGAAGATGGCGCCTTCGGCGCGACTGGCCCAGACAGGCTGCGCCTGTCCGGGCCAGTTCAAGGACGGACTGCAGCCGGCTACAAATCGCAGAATCGACTGTGTCCGGACATAGTCCTTACGGACTCGCCATGCAGCTGTGGCTATCCTTCGGGTTTCCCGACACCCTACCGCCGGACGCTCACGCGATAGCGCAGAAGTGTCTGCCGAACAGCCTCTGCATGACCTCGCACCCTCTAGGGCACCGCGAGCACGACGCGCAGCCCGACGGACGCGACCGGCGGACCGCGTCCAGCTCCGGGCTGTACCGCGCGTCGCGCAGGGCTCGCGAGCGGACGTTGCCGAAGGTCCAGGCCGGGACCAGCGTGCAGGCCAGCAGCTCGCCCGCGGGCATGACCACGAGCTGGTCGACGCCCGCCGGACAGCCGCGCCACGGCCTGCCCTGCCGGATCGGGTGGAAGTAGCCGAACCAGCAGTTCGGGCCCAGCTCGACCTTGAAGCCGAAGCGCTGCTGCGCCAGGCGCACGAAGCCGGCGATGGTCTTGAGCCCCGCCTCTCCCACGAAGCCCTCGGGGGCCATCCGGCCGAGCGGCAGGCAGGGCTGGATGAACCACTCCTGCACGCCGAGGCTGCGGTTGATCTCCGCGATGCGCTCGAGCTCGCCGAGGTTGGACCGGTCCACCGCCGTCAGCACGCTCATGCGCCGCCGCGTGCGCGCGCCCAGGACCTCGACGGCCTTGTCGAACGACCCGGCCCCGCGGCGTGCGTCATGAGCCTGGCGCCCGCCGTCGAGGCTCACCGTGATGGAGAGTTCGCCCCCGCGCAGCGCGGCCGCCGCGTCGACGAGCCTGCGGCCCAGGAAGCCGTTGGTGATGACGGTCGTGCGGGGGAAGCGCGCCAGCGCGCAGGCCAGGAGCTCCTCCCAGTCCGGCCGGAGCGTGAACTCGCCGCCGCTGATGCACAGGTCCCGGACGCCGAGCTCGGCGAGTTCTCCCAGGAGCTTGAGCGACTCGCGGGTGTCGAGCTCGCCCGCGGCCTTGCGCCCGGCCCCCGCGAGGCAGTGCGCGCAGCGCAGGTTGCAGCGCAGGGTCGCTATCCACTCCGCTTTGGACGGAGGCGACACGCGCCGCGCGGACGCGCGGGCCTTGCGGACGCCAGCCTTCCGGAGAGGTCGGTTCAGAAGAGCTGGGCGTGACGGATCGTGTTGGCCATGGAGTTGACGAAGGCCACGCAGCCGTTGAAGCCGAGGAACGGATAGGGCGCCAGGGCGTGAGTGAAGTACGAGGGGTAGCCGAACTCGCAGACCGGCATGCGCGGCAGCCTGGTGCCGATGTTGCAGGCGACGAGCAGGTCCAACCCCGCCTCGTGCTGCTCCTGGGCCAGCCGCTTGAGCACCGCCTTCTGCTTCGGGTCGAACTCGGGGACGGGATCCTCGACGGCTTCGCTCCGAGGCCACTGCGACGCCAATCCGGTCAGGAAGGCGAAGCTGAGCCGCGCGCCGAGCATCCGCGCGATATCCTTGAGCCCGGCCAGGTGATTGGGGTCGCCCACGAACCCGATGGCCGCGTCCTGGAACACGAAGGGGATCACCCACTCGAGCAAAGGGGCGGTCCGGGACAGCTCGGCTTCGATGAGGCGCTCGGCCTTGGCCTGCCGGCCCGAAGCCTTCCCCACGTCACGGAGGAACTGCTCGGTCGCCGAGAAGCCGAAGGGCAGGCAGGTCTCGACCAGCGGCACCTTGAGCCTTTCGGCCAGGACGCGGGCCGCCTTGCGCCCATAGGGCAAAGACACGATCAAGCCGGCGTTCTTGACCCGGGACAGGTCCGCGAGCTTCTGCCCGCTCAGCCAGACCGTCTCGAGCTTCAAGCCCAGGGCGCCCAGGTACCGGCGCAGCTCGGCCAGGTTCCCGGAATGATCGCCCTCATGACGGTCGAAGAGGTAGCCGACCACGGCCACCTTGTCCTTGGCCGGGGCCGGCGCTTTCAGGTCCAGTCCCTGGGCCAGGGCCAGCAGCGTCTCTTCGTAGCCGCCCAGCCAGCTGCTCCTCAGGGATTTGGCCGGGATGAAGAAGAGCTTCTTGGCGGTGCTCTCCCGAGCCTCGCGCAGGATGCGCGGGTAATCCTCGCCGGCGCAGGCGGCCATGGGACGGGCGGTGACGAAGATCCCCCCGGAACCCTTCCACTTGGCCAGGGTCTCGATCTGGGAGAGCATCACCTTGCGGCGGGAGAAGACCACGGTGTCGGGATGGGCGCCGGTGGTGACGCAGCGCTGCTGCCCGGCCACGGTGCTCAGCGTGGAGAACCAATCGTGGTTGCCCTGGATGGCCGGAGTCTTCAGCGGGAAGCAGGGCGGACTGTCCATCAGGATGACGGCATCGGGGATGGCGTTGATCGCCAGGTACGCCCCGAGCAGATAGGGCGGGGTGATGACGCTGCTGTAATCCTCTTCCTTGATCGGGGTCCGAGCTGCGGCGTCCGGGAGTGTTTTCATGGTCATTGTCCTCAGAAGGCCTTGGCCATCCAGCGGGGTTCGCCATTTTTGTCCCTTTGCAGGAACCGGCCGTATCGGCGATAGTACCCGGTCTCGCACGCCTGGATGAGGCGCTCGACGGTCCGGATCGCGCCGTCGAATCCGGCCTCGAAGTGCTGCAGGGAGAAGATGGCCTTCCCGGCGCTCGTGACCCGCCAGTCGAAGAAGTAGTTCGAGAAGACGGCCCGGCACTTGCTCGCGCAGAGGCATCTCATCATCGACTCGAACGAATTGAAGCGTGAATAGGAGACCCGGGCGCTCTTCTTGAGACGGGTCTCCAGCACGGCCCGGGCCTTGGCCGCGGACTGCTCGTTGGCTGAGTGTATGAAGATCTCCAGGCCGAAGCCCATCTCCTGCAGAGCCGAGAGGACCGGCACGCCGTAGGTGTAGGCGGAGTCCACGAACTGCTCCGCCTCCGAGTCGCGCACCACGATGCCCAAAGTATAGGACCCGGCCCGCTTCGCCAGCTCTCTCCAGCGCTCCTGCCGGCCGGCCATGACCGCGGCCAAAGACGCTTTCAGCCTCGCGGTCTTGCCGGTCTTCTCGGCCAGGAGCGCCAGCCAGCGTTTCGTCCCTTCCCAGCCGTAAGGCGCGTCGGGGGCGATGGCGAGCGGGACGCGGGAATCCTGGACGAGCTGCTCGTAGTAGCTCTGGAAATCGGTGTTCGGGAGCATGACGCTGAGGCCCCCCTGCTCGAAGCGGGTGATGGCCCCCACGTCGATGGTGGGCAGCAGCAGCCCGTTGACCTCGATGCCCAGAGCCTTCAAGCTCGCGAGGAGGTCGGCGGTCATCATCCCGGTGTAGCCGACCAGGTTCACGGGGCGCGAGCCGGCGGCGCCGGAGCGCTTGGTCTTCAAGCGCAGGTCGACCAGGAGCTCGCGGAAGAAATCCTTCAGGTTCTGGTTGTCCCCGCCCCGGAAGTAGAGGACGGGCATGTTGTGCTTCTTCTTGTAGTGTTCATACACGCGCTGGAGGTTGGAGCCGGTCACCACGCTGACGCAGGCATGGAAGAAGATGACCACTCCCGGCTTCTGGCGGAACGCGTAGTCGCAGACCGCCCGCTCCTTGGCGTCCGAGCCGGCGATGACGTCCTGCTCGCGCAGGTCGGAGAAGTAGAACTTGAGGTTGTCCGGGGTCGGCTCGGTGTACCGGGCGGGGGCGTCGGCCGGGCGGCGCCGGTCGCGCAGATGGTTGTCCCAGGGCGCGTTGATGACCATGACCATGGAGAGGCCCAGGTGGGGCAGCCCGAAGCATTCGCGGTCGCCGAGCTGGATGAGGGTGACCGGGTTGAACCCCCAGAGAGAGATGATCTTCTGGCACAGGATGTCCTCTCGGGCTAGGAAGTTGCTGAAATCGGGGCCGGCAACGGGCTGGAGCTTGGCCTGCGCCGGCTTCTTGGCGGGGCGCAGCACGGGTTTCGGAGCCTTGGGAGAAGGGTCGCTCCAGGTGTCCGGGTCGTTGTCCATGACCTGCTCGAGGACCTGGAAGGTGAGCTTGCCGAAACGCGAGGGAACGCTCTGCTGGAGGATCTTCTCGAATTGCGAAGGGATGGGCGATTCCCCGGCCTTGAAGCTCAGGGCCAGATGCAGCGAGCTGAGGTAGGCTTGCCGCATCTGCTGCCTCGACGCGATCGCCAGGCGGAGGTCCTGCCCGTCGCGGGGCTTCACCGCGACCTCGAATTCCTTCCCGCCCAGATCCACCGCCCGGACCTGGTAGTCGTCCGCGCGGTCGAGCCCGAGCAGGCCGGCGAAGTAGGTGCGGCTGCGTTCCCCGCCGTGCCGCCGCAGCGTCGTGTTGGTATCGGTCATGGTTTCACCTCTGTGCAGACGCTATTCTAGGTCCGTTATTCTAGGTAATAGATATTCTCCGAGGCAAGCAGCGTAGTCCTAACCCTGGAGATAGCACACCCCGAACCCGCCCTTGGGCCAAGCCCAGCGCACGGCGCCCGGCGCGCACACGACGCGGCAGGCCCCGCACTCCATGCAGCTCTCGGTCGAGACGCTGACCTGCCCGGACTTCTCGTCGCGCTTGAAGTTCCCCGCCGGGCAGCAGGCCAGGCAGGCATAACCGACGGGGCAGCGCGCGCACACGGCCTCGTCGAGGCTGATGTGCGGCTCCGGGGCCTTGACGAAGGTCACCCGGGAGAGCTTCTCGTCTATGGGCTCGGCCTTCATCCTTTCCCCTTGAGCCGCAGCGCCTTCAGCCAGTCCCAGCCGCCGCGCAGCGAAGGCTGGAGCACCCCCCGCATGAGCGGCACCAGAGGGAAGCCGCAGGCCTCCAGGACGTCGAGGAGGTCGCGCCGCAGCTCCGCGGGCTTGGCGGCGCGGTTCCAGGCGCGCAGGATGTCCCGCTCCACCTCCTCCTTGGGCTTCTCCGAGATGGTGAAATGCTCGACCAAGGACTCGACCACGCGCCGCGGGTAGCGCTTGATGAGCTCCGGACAGCGCTCCAGGAGGTCGGCCAGGCGCGCGTATTTCCTGACGTCCTTGAGCACGAAGCCCGCGGCCAGGCGGGCCGGGTAGCCGGCCAGGCCCGCGCGGCTCGCGTCCCCGGAGCGCACCGCCTCGACGGCCGTCTCGCCCGCGGCCAGGCCGGAGGCCGTGGCCAGGTTGGTGAGCTCCTTGTAATGCGACATGTTGGCCAGGCGCGCGGCGTCCCCGGCCAGGAGCAGGCCGTCATGGACCAGCTCGGGCATGTCCCGGCCGCTGCTGGTGGGCAGCAGGTGCGCGCAATACTCCACCGGAACCGCCCCGCGGATGAGGCGGCGCACCGAGGGGTGCGCCTTGAACCGGTCGAGCAGCTCGTGCGGCCGCAGGGAAGACCGCGACAGGTGCGAGAGGCTCATGGCCAGGCCCACGGAGAGGCTGTCCTTGTTGGTGTAGATGAAGCCGGAGCCGAAGCCGTCCTGGACCGGGTCGCCGAAGAACTCGAAAGCCTTCCCCTCCCCCCCTTCGAGGGCGAAGCGGTCCTCCAATAGGCCCCGGTCGAGGCTCAGGATCTCCTTGACCCCCAGCATGGCCTGGTCCGGGGTGGTGCGGGGGCGCAGGCCTTCTTCTTCGGCGAGCAAGGCGTTGGCCCCCTCGGCCAGGATGACCACCCGGCCGAAGAGCTCTCCCCCCTCGCGTCCGCAGCGCACCCCGGTCACGGCGCGGCCTTCGTGGAGCAGGGCCTCCACCGTCGTGGCCAGCACGACCTCGGCCCCGGCCTGCCTCGCCTGGTCGAGCAGCCACGGGTCGAAGGCCGTGCGCCGGACCGTGTAGCTGTGGTTGTAGTCCGGCGGCGCGTTGAACTCCTCGGCGCGGAGCTCCAAGGAGGCCTGCGCCGTCGCGGTCAAGAACCCCAAGGTCTTGGACACGACATGGCGCTCGACCGGCGCTTGGGCGGAAAAGCCGGGCAGCAGGCGCTCCAGCACCGGGGAATAGAGGATGCCTCCGATGACGTTCTTGGACCCCGCCCGGCGGCCCCGGTCGATGACCGCCACCTTGAGGCCCTGGCGGGCCGCGGTCAGGGCCGCGCTGCAGCCGGCCAGGCCGGCGCCCACCACCACCACGTCGAAGGCAAGGCTCATCGGGAGGCCCTGCGGCGCACGGCCTCGGTCAGGCGGGGCACGAGCTCGAAGAGGTCGCCCACGATGCCCGCGTCCGCGCAGCGGAAGATCGGGGCCTGCGGGTCCGTGTTGATGGCCGCGATGAAGCGGGAGTCCCGTATCCCCGCGCGATGCTGCATGGCGCCGGAGATGCCGCAGGCGAGGTAGAGCTTGGGGCAGACCACCGTGCCGGTCTGGCCCACCTGGCGCTCGGGAGGCATCCAGCCCGCGTCCACCGCGGCCCGGGACGCGCCGACCGTGCCGCCCAAAGCCTCGGCCAGCTCGCGCAGCATGGCGAAGGGCCGGCTGCCGCCCAGCCCGCGGCCTCCGGACACCACGACCGAGGCTTCGGCCAGGGGCGGCTCTCCTTTCCGGGCCTCGATGACCTGCGCCAGTCGGCAGCACAGGGCGCCGAGGGGCTGGAGCTTGCGCACCTCGCACTCGGCGGGGCGGCCGCCGGCGCGGACAGCGATGGGGAAGAGGTGCGGCCGCAAGGTCAGCACCCAGGGCCGGCGCGGCCCGAGCTCCACTTCCTCGCACAGCCGTCCGCCGTAGACCGAGCGCGTGACGCGCAGCATCCCGGATTCAGCCAGCTGCCAGCCCGTTATGGAGCTGGCCATGTCCGCGCCCAGCCGGGCGGCCAGGCGCGCGGCGCGCTCCTGGCCCCAGGGCGTGGCGGCCGCCAGGACGGCCAGGGGCTTTTCCTCGCGCGCCGCGGGCTCGAGCGCGTCGGCGAACGCGAAGGCCCCGGAGCGGGCCAGCCCGGCGCTTGAGCAGACCAAAAGCCGGCTGGCGCCGCAGCGCCCGAGCAAAGCGGCGGCGGAGACGGCTTCTTCCTCCAGAGCCACGGCCCAGGCCTGTGCGCCCAGGCGGCCGGCCAAGGCCGCGGCCTGCCCGACCGCCTCCAGAGAGGCCGGGCTCGGCCGGCCTGCGCTCAACTCCAGGACCGCCCAGACCGAGCTCATGCCTCGTCCCAGGACACGGCCTTGAAGATCTCTCCGAGCAAGGACTCGGCGGCGCCGGGCCCGGCCGGTATCATCTTCCGCGCGCGCTCCTCGCTCGGCGGCCAAAGGCGCAGCCGCCGCGGCCTTGCCGCGCCGGCCGGCGCGGCCGCCGCGGCCCGGGCCACGGGCTTGGACTTGACGGCGAAGATGTCGGCCATGGAGGGATAGCGCGGCAGCTCCGGCCCGCGCACGAAAGAGACCAGGCAGGGCAAAGAGCAGGTCACTACATGCGTGCCGCCGCTGCGCCGGCAGCGCAGGCGCAGGCCGCGGCGTCCGGGCTCCCACTGCGCGGTTTCCACGCCGCAGACCTGCGGCCAGCCCAGAGCCTCGGCCACGAAGGCGCCGACCTGCGCCGCCTCGTCATCGACCGCGCGCTCGCCGCAGCAGACCAGGTCCGCGGACAGCGACCGGACCAGCGCGGCCAGAGCGGGGGCGGCCGGCAAGCCGCAGATGACGGCCCGGTCCGCGCCCATGGCCAGGCCGTGGAACACGGTCTCGTCTGCGGGCTCGTCGCTGGCGGTCAGGAGGATCACCTCCCCCTTTCCGGCCGCCTCGCGCAGGCGCAGGGCGGCCTCCAGAGCGAACTCGTCGTAGGGGTTGGCCACCGGCAGGTAGCCCGAGCCGCGGGGCTCCAGGCCTCCCGGGGAGACCTGGAGCCGCACCGAGGTGTCGGGGACCTGCTTTAGGAGGACACAGGCGCGCATTCCCGGCCCTTGGCCTTGCGGGGCGCCCCGGCGACGTCATGGCCGGCGTCGCTGTCGAACCCGTGCATGGCCTTGACGAACTCCTGGCGCAGGTTCTGCGCCAGGGCCATGGGCTGGTAGCTCGCGTGAGCCATGATCCCGTGCAGGCGCCGGCGCTGCATGCCCATGTTTCCGGCGTCGTAGATGGGGAAGCACAGGGCGTCGCGCATGTGCTTCTCCAGCGGGTAATCCTTGATGTAGCTGTTGATCCCCATCAGGCGCATGGCGTCGCTGATGACCTCGATGGAGAGCTCCCCGCAGTAGATCTTGGAGAGGGCGCCGGCCTCCATGCCGTCGCAGTCGTACTGGTCCAGATAGTGGGCCGCGCGCCAGGAGAGGTAGCGGGCCGCCTCGATGCGCATCTTCATGTTGGCGAGGAGATAGCCCACGTTCTGGTGCTGGAGGATGGGGTGCCGGCCGCCCGCCGTGTAGCTGCGGGCCCAGTCCAGGGCCGTGTCGAAGGCCGCGCGCATGACGCCCACGGCCGCGATGCCGGCCACCGGGCCGGACCAGGTGAAGGCCTTGGTGATGGCCAGGTCCCCGTTGCCCTTGGTCCCCTCGATGAGGTTCTCGGCCGGCACGCGGCAGTTCTCGAAGATGATGCGGGGCTGCACGGTGAGGCGGTGCCCCAGCTTGTCCAGGATGCTCTCCACGCGGAAGCCCTTGCTCCCCCGGGGGACGATGAAGCAGGACAGCCCCTCCTTGCCGCCCTTGGAGCGGTCGGTCCTGGCCACCACGATGTTGATGTCCGCGCCCTTCTGGTCCCAGCCCGTGGCGTTCGAGTTCCACATCTTGCGGCCGTTGAGCACGTACTCGTCCCGGGCCTTGTCGTAGTCCGCGGTGACCTGGATGCCGCAGGGGTGCGCGCCCGGATGGTCGAAGCCGGCCGTGCCTTCCGGCTCGCTGACCACCCAGCCCACGATGAAATCCTTCTGCGGGTCCGAGGTCGCCATGGTCAGCCACTTCTTCTTCTGCTTCTCGCTGCCCCACCAGATGAGCGGCATGAGGCCCAGGCCGTTGACCAGCAAGGTGCAGCCGAAGCCCGGGTCCACGGCGCAGATCTCCTCGCTGGCGATCTGGCTGTCCAGGTTGCTGGCTCCGGCGCCGCCGTATTCCTTGGGGACGAAGGAGAAGGCCAGCCCCAGCTCGTAAGCCTTCTCATAGGCCTTCTTGGTCATGAGGAATCCCTTCCAGGGGTCGGTGCAGGCATCGGCCTCTTGGACGATGGGCTTGAGCACCTTCTGGGCGAAATTGCGCACCGTCTTCTGCAGTTCCTTCTGTTCCTTGGTGAGCGTGAAATCGATAGCCATGTTATCTCCTCCCGGGGACGGGCACGAAGATTGTACCGGTCTGGCCTCGGACGGGGAATGGCGCCGGTCAAGACCGGCCTTGACAAATGTCATGAGGCGGCCCAGCAGGCTGCTGATAAACCCTCCAGCGGAAAGGACTGTGTCCGGACACAGTCCTTTCGGTAGCGGGCACCAGTCCGTCCCCGAACTGGCGAGCCGAAGGCTCGCCAGTCGCGCCGAAGGCGCCATCCTTCGTGCGACTTATCGAATGGGTTCTGCCGCCCCGCTTCCGTGCGCTTTTGCCGCACGGCACCTGCCCGCCTTCCTTACGGGCAGGAGCGCGGGGCGGTTGCGCCCGGCAGACGGCCGCCGGGCGCTCGCAGAACGGACTTTATCAGCAGCCTGCTAGGCCGCCAAGGACTCCAGCTTCCTGCGGTCCAGGACCCGCAGGCGCTGGCCCCTGAGCTCGATGACGCGGCCCTCGCGCAGAGCGCGGAACTGGCGCGACACGGTCTCGATGCTGGTGCCGATGAGGCTGCCGATCTCCACGCGGGAGAGGGGCAGGACGCCTTCGCCGGCCGGCGCGGGCAGCAGGCGCAGCAGGAAGGCGGCCAGCCGGCCGGCCGCGCTCTTGGTCCCGGAGTCCAGCAGGGCGTTGCGGGAAGCCGCCAAAGCGCTGGACAGGATCTGGATGACCTCGAAGGAGAGGGCGCGGTTGCCCTCGAGCATCTCCTTGAAGCGCGCGGCCTCCAGGAAGCAGAGCTCCGCGTCGGCCACCACCTCGACCGTCTCGTCGTATTCCCCCGAGGCCAGGCTCTCCAGAGCGAACACGGAGCCGGGGCCGTAGAGCGTGATGAGCTGGGTCCTGCCGTTGGGCCCGGCCTTGTAGGACTTCAGCAGTCCGGACTTGATCGCGAAGATGCGCGTGGCGGGATTGCCCTGCTGGTAGATGACCTGCCGCTTCTTGTACCTGCCGTAGGCCATCAGGCAGACGGCCAGCTTCTTCGTCTCCGGACGCAGGGCCGCGAAGAAGCTCGCTTTGAGCACCGGGCACCCGACGCAATAGTCCTTCATCCGCCCTCCGCCGGGCCGGCCGCGGCCCGGGTGTCGTTGATCTGCTCGCCGTCGAGCGCCAGGGACTTGGCCCGATACGGCCAGCGCGCGCGGCCCAAGCGGCGCAGCCACTGCCGGCAGTCCTCGATGGCGCCCTTGGGGAAGGAGTCGCTCTCGTACACGCGCCCCACGTCGCGGAAGTCCGCCTTGAGCCCGAACTTCTTGCGCTCGATGAAGAAGCTCGACCAGGCGTCGAGCCGGAAGGTCTGCACCGTGATGTTGACCGGCAGGCTGAGGACGAAGGCGATGGTGCGCCGGAAGCCCTCGGGGGTGTCTCCGGGCAGGCCCAGGATCAGCTCGACCTCCGGGGTGGCGAAGGTGGAGATGAACTCCATGGTCCGGGCCACGGTCTCCGGGTCGTCCGGCCGGCGGCCCAGGCGGATGGCCTGCGGGGTGATGCTCTGCAGCCCCACCGTCATCACGCTCCACTTGAGCCGGGCCAGCAGCTCCAGCTGGTCCCGGCCGAGGAAGCGCCTGCCGATGGGGCCCACGGCCCCCACCACGGAGACGTCATCGAGCCGCAGCTCGCGGAAGGTGTCCACCACCGTGGCCATCAGCTCGATGTCGAGGCTCACGCTGGCGGTGTAGAGCCCCAGGACCTTCACCCCTTTCTCCGCGGCCGCGCGGATGCCCTCGCGCACGCTCTGCTTGCTCAAGCGGCGCATGCGCGGCCGGCGGTAGCAGCACAGGAAGCAGAAGGCGCAGCGGTACAGGCAGCCCCGCGAGAGGTCCACCCAGCCCGCCTGGGACTGGCGGTGCTGCTTGGGGATGTGGTCGATGGTGACCGGCGGCAGGCTCCCGACATCCTCGACCAGGACGAAATCGGACCGCCCCCGCCACCTGCGCGAGCGCGGGTCCCAGGGCACCACTCCCGGCAGGCCGGCGAGGCTAGCCCCACCCGAGGCCAGGCGGTCCAGCAGCGCGGGCACGATCGCCTCGATCTCGCCGCAGAGCAGGGCGAAGTTCGGGTGGCGCAAGCCCTTGGCGGCCGCGAAGGCGGCGGTGACATAGGGCGGATGAGCCACCCAGCCGCACAGGAAGAGGGGCAGCTCCGGGAGCTCCTCGGTCAGAGCGTCGATGAGGTCCACGGTCTCCACGATCTGGGCCCGGTTGGAATGCAGGAGCACCAGGTCGGGCGCGGCCTGGCGCAGGGCGCGGACGTTGGCCTGCTGGTCGTCGTGGTCGAGCTGGACCCAGGCCACCTCCCAGCCCTCGACCAGCAAGGGGATGCGGTGCAGGCCGAGCTCGAATTGCGCCGCCTCGCCGCAGAACTTGCGCGGGAAGAAGCCGATGGCCAAGGTCCTGGCCTTGGTCCTCATGCGCGCGGCCCCCCCGCCGGGCGCGCGTTGAGATGCTCGCCGTCGAGCGCCAAGGTCCGGGCGCGATGGGTCCAGGGCGCCCGGCCCAGCCGGCGCAGCCAGTCCCGGCAGTCCTCCAGCGCCGCGGCCGGGAAAGTCGGGCTGCTCCGGATGACGCCGGCGCGGGCGAAGTCGGCCTTGAGCCCGAGCTTCCCCCGGTCCGCGAGGAAGTCCGACCACGGGTCGAGCCGGAGCGACTGCACGGTGACCTTAACGGGCAGGCCGAGCACGAAGCGCACCGTCTTCCGGAAGCCCTCGGGCGTGTCGCCGGGCAGGCCCAGGACGATCTCCACCTCGGGCGTGGCGAAGCTTGCGATGCTCTCCATGGTGCGGGCGAAGTCTTCGGGGTCCTCTTTGCGCCTGAGCAGGCGCTGGGCCTCGGGCGTGAGCGTCTGCAGGCCGATGGTCATGAGGTCCCAGTTCAAGGACGCCAGCAGCTCGAGCGCCTCGCCCCGGGCGTGACGGGCGTGCACCGGGCCCGCGACCTTGAGCTGGCCGAGCCCCAGCTCCCGCAGGGCGCCCGTCACCGAGCGCAGCAGCTCGACGTCGAAGCTGTTGCTCGTCGCGAGCAGGCCCAGCACCTCCACGCCCCGCGCGACCGCGGCGCGCGCCGCCGCGCGGATGCGCTCCGGGCCGAAGCGGCGCAGCCGCGGGCGGGGGAAGGCGCAGCAGAGGCAGAAGGCGCAGCGGTATTTGCAGCCGCGGGCCAGCTCCAGCCAGCCGGCCTTGCTGTCCTTCCAGGCCTTGGGGATGTGCGCCAGCGCGGCGTCGGGCAGCGCGTCGAGGTCCTCGACGACCGCGTACTCCTGGGAGCCGCGCCACGCGCGCCGGCGCTGGTCCCAGACCACGATGCCGGCCACGCCGGCCAGGGCGTCCATGCCTCCGCCATCCGCGAGCTTCTCCAGCGCCCGCGGCATCACCGCCTCCACCTCGCCGCAGAGCAAAGCGAAGCTCGGGCTGGTCAGCCCGCCGGTGGCCGCGGCCACGGCGTCCACGTAAGGGGGATGCGCCGGCCAGCCGCACATGATCAGCGGCAGTCCGGGCCGGAGCCGGCCCAAGGCGTTGGCGAAGGCCAGGGCGTCGGCCGCCTGGGTGCGGTGGACGTGCAGCAGGACGGCCGCGGGCGCGCCTTCGGCCGCCGCGCGCGCGCTGTCCTCGGGAGCCGCGGGCGCGAGCTGGACCCAGAGCGGGCGCCATTGCGTCCCGATCATGCGCGGCAGGCGGTGCAGGCCGAGCTCGTACTGGGCCGCCTCCCCGCTGAAGGGCGTGGGGAAGAACGCCAGCGCGAGCGTCCGGCTCTTCCTAGGCATGCGCCCTCCGCGGCGGCAGCGCCGTCTGGCCCAGGTAGAGGTAGTCCTTGTCGTGACGTTTGAGGCTGGCGCCCATCTCCGCGATGCGCCGGCGCACCGTGGGCCGGGGTATCCCGTAGCGGAAGCCCACCGGGAACTCGCCGCAGGCGCGCGCCAGGCCGCGCAGGGGGGCGGGCAGCGCGCCGCAGTCGAAGTCCTTGAGGGTGATGCCGTAGTCCCGGGCGCGCAGGTGCGTCTCGGAGCCCAGCGACAGGTAGAACGGGTTGGGCGAGAACTGCACGAGCTTGGTGCGGGCGAAGATGTCCTCGGCCCAGTCCATGGTGCGCCGGTGGTCCGCCTCGGTCTCGCCGGGGAAGCCCGCCAGCAGGTCGTAGCACATGGAGATGCCGAGCCGGTCGCCGTTGATGATGGCCTGGCGCACCGCCGCGGCGGCCGGGCGCCGGCGCATCAGGCGCAGGACGCGGTCCGAGAAGCTCTGCACCCCGAGCTTGAGCAGGACGCAGCCGGACCGGGCCATGGCCTCGAGCCGCTCCGGGGTGAGCCCGTCGGGCCCGCAGAAGCTCTCCCAGGCGAAGCGGCCGCCGCGCTCCCGGAGCCTGGCCGTGAAGCGGTCCACCCAGGCCGGCGAGGCGTTGATGGTGTCGTCGTGGAAATGGAAGTTGCCGTGGCCGCGGCGCGCGGCCGCGGCTTCCATCTCCGCGGCCACGCCCTCGACGGCGCGCTGGCGGAAGCGCCCCTTGCCGGGCTCGGAGCAGAAGCCGCAGGGGCGCGGGCAGCCGCGGCTGGCCAGGATCGGCACGAAGTCGTTGGTGTTCATGCCCCGCCAGGACGGCCGCGGCAGCGAGTCCAGAGCCGGCAACGGTCCCGGAGGGGTCTGCGCCACCTCGCCCCGGGCGTCGAGGCGCGAGACGCCGGGCAGAGCGGGCTCTTGGCCCAGGGCCAGGCGCTCCACCAAAGCCGCGACCACGCCCTCGCCGTCGCCCTGCACCACCGCGTCGAAGCTCCCGGAGCGGAGCAGCAGGTGCCGCAGCGGCCGGAAGTCGAGGTTCGGCCCGCCCGCCGCGGTGCGCTTGCCCGAGGCCCGCAGACGGTAGGCGAGGGCCGCGGCGAAGTACTGCGTCATCATGTTGACGGAGAAGAGGAAGACCTCCCCCGACTCGCGCACGCTGGGCAGGTACTCCTCGACCTTGCGCACGATGGCCGCGGCGACCGGGCAGAGCCGGCCGAAGAGCTCCGGCCGCACCACCTGGAGCAGCAGGCCGGGGTCGACCCCGTCGCCCACGCCGCCGCCGATGCGGCGCGACAGCCCCAGGACGTAGTCGTCGTAGAAATCGGTCTCGGCGCGGTGCTCCGCGAAACTGATGTCGTGGAACGCGGTCTCAAAGCCCTCCCGCTCCAGGACCGCCTGGAGGTAGGCCAGGCCGATGTTCAGGAACTCGGTCTCGCCGTGGGGCGGGCAGTGCACCAGCACCACGCGGGCGCGGCGCGCGCCCTTCATTTGGGACGCCTCCGAAGGTAGAGCGCCGGCACAAAGCCCAGGCGCGACAATTCCCGGGACAGCCCCCAGGCCCTGGTGTTGGCGCGGGTCAGGAGGTTGGCCAGGTTGTTGGCCAGGCGCACGGCCCCTTCGAAGCCGAGGTCGGGCTCCGGGGTCAGGCAGTGTCTGTCGAAGCAGGGGTAGGTGAATTCATACACCGGGACGCGCTCGCCGTGCCGGTATTTCTCCACGGAGCTGCCCACGATGAGGTCCGCCTCGCCTGAGCCGCGGGCCTCCTCCGGGCGGTCGCTGGCCCGCACCCAGGCCGGCCGCATGCCCAGGTCGCGGAGGAATTCGACCAAGGCCGGCAGCTTCTGGGATTCGGCGCACACGCCCACGCGCTTGCCCAGGCACGCCGCGCGCAAGGCCTGGATGCGCGGCACCGCCAGGCGCAGTTGCGCCGAGATGTAGGCCTCCGCGGCCTTGGCCCGGCCCGTGGCCTTACCCAGCTTGCGCAGGAAGGCGCTGCTGCCTCCGAGCCCGATGGGATAGACCGCATGGACCGTGCTCTGGCCGTAGCGCCGGGACAGGACCTCCGCGGCCTTCAGCCCGTAGTCGAAGGCGACATTGTACTTGGCCGCCCAGGCCCGCCTGAGGCCCCGGGTCTGGCCCGGGCCCGTGAAGACCGTGTTCAAGCCCAGGCCGATGCCCTCCGCCAGCTCGCGCAGGATGCGCAGGTTGGCCAGATGGTCCTGCTCCTGCCGGTCGCACATGTAGCCGACCAGGTTGATGAGCTTGTTGGAAGGCGCCGCGCCCGGCTGGTCCGTGCAGAGGTCCTGCGCGATGCGCTCCAAAGCGCTGCTGAAGCCCGCCCACAGGCCGCCCCGGAAGCCCGCGCCGCCCAGCACGATGACCGCGCCGGGAGGGAAGGAATGCGCCACGTCGGCCAGGTCGTCGCCCACGATCTCCGGGACGCAGCAGGAGACCACGAAGACGCGCGCCTTGGGGGAGCGCTTGCGCAGCCGCGCGATGCGCGCCCGGAGCTTGTCCGCGCCTCCCATGACCGCGTCCGGGCCTTCCATGGCCGACGTGGTCGCCCGGCCGTGGTCGAAGCCCATCAGGTCGTGGGCGCAGGCGGCGTAGAGCGCCATCTTCATGCAGCCGGCCGGGCCGTGGAACACGACGGCGGAGTCCCGGATGGGGTGGGCGGCGAAGAAGGCGCCCAAGATGGAGCAGGTGTGGACGCAGTCCTCGTTCATGCGGGCCTCTCTGGCCGCCGGCAGTACGGCCCGTATCTCGCGAAGAAGCGCGAGCCCAGCTCGGCCTCCAGCTCTCCGGCCAGCTCGCGCATCCCCGAATACATCAGAAAAGAGCCGGGCGGCCGCACGTCGAGCATGGGCGGCCGCGGCCCGGCCCAGGCCAGGCTCCGGCCGCGCAGGCCCGGATGCTCTTCGGCCAGCCGGCGCAGCTCGCGGCGCCGCCACACCTCCACGAGCGCGGCGCGGCGGGTCCCTCCGCCGCAGGCCTCCACCATGAGCCGGAACATGCGGCTGGTCGCGGCTAGGCCCGAGGGCCTGGGCACCAGGATATAGGGCGTGCCGAACCTCTCTTTCATCCAAAGCCCGGCCCTGCGTCCCGGGTCGTCGTCTACGATGACGTTGAGCGCGGCCCGGGGCGCCCGCGCGAGCTCCGCCAGCGATGGGGTCCCGGTCAATATCGCGTTGAGCCGGATATCCAGAGCGGAGAGACAGCGCGCGAGCTCGTCGCGGACGCCACGATAGTCGGCCCACGGGAAGGCCAGGAAATTGACGCTGCCCGCGCCGCGGCGGCCCGGCTTCATGAACCCCTCGACCAAAGCCTTGAACACGTCGACCGCCGGGTCTCCCGCGCCGCGGTCCACCAGGCCGGAGGTGGGCAGGAAGATGATGGGCACGCCCAGCCGCGCCGCGGCCTGGGCGCAGACGGCGCGGGCGTCGTCGCCGATGAGCTCGCTGACGCAGGTCCCCAGCACGAAGATCAGCTCCGGCCGGGAGCGCTTGCGCACGGCCGCGAGCTTCGCGGCCAGAGCGTCCTCCCCGCCCATGATGGCGTCCATCTCGCTGAGGTCCGTCGCGCAGTAGTCGCCCGCCGCCCCTTGGGGGCGGGAGGGCAAAGAGAAATCGGCGCCGCAGCCGTTGGGGCCGTGCACGATGACGGCCACCGGCCCGGCGATGCAGGTGAGGGTCTGCCAGGCGTAGCGCATCACGCAGCAGGATTCCGACATGAGTCCTAGCTCCCGGAGCCGGCTGCCTTCAGGATGAGGTCGTCGAGCTCCCGGTCTCCGAGGGGCTTGGGCACGATGACCCGGGGCTTGGCCTCGATGCGGTCGGCCAGGTCCCGCAGGCTGCGCCCCACGGCGGAGTCGGGCCTGTCCTCGATGATGGTCCGGCCGCGGCGCTCCGCGTCCTGCACCGCGGGGTCGTTCGGGACGAAGGCCAAGACCTGCGTGCCCAAAGCGCCCGCGAAGGCCTTGATGATCTCGCGCTCTTGCCTCGTGTTCCTCAGGTTGCCGATGATCCCGGCCAGCCTCGTCGCGCTGCGCCGCGCGTGCCGCTGGATGGCCCGGGTGATGTTGTTGGCCGCGTAGAGGGACATGAACTCGCCCGAGACCACGAGGTAGACCTCGTCCGCGTAGCCCTCGCGGATGGGGACCGCGAAGCCGCCGCACACCACGTCTCCGAGCACGTCGTAGGCGATGTAGTCGTAGCCGGCGCTGTAGACGCCCAGGCGCGTCATGATCTCGATGGCCAGGATGATGCCGCGGCCGGCGCAGCCCACGCCCGGCTCCGGCCCGCCGGTCTCCACGCAATGCACGCCCGAAAATCCCCGGTGCACGAAGTCCTTGGCGCGCAGGGCCGTGGTGGACCGGCACTTCGAGAGGCCGAGCACGCTGGGCAGCCGGCGGCCGTGGAGGAGCAGCCGGCAGGAGTCGGCCTTCGGGTCGCAGCCGACCTGCAGGACCGGATGCCCCCGCTGGGCCAAAACGGCCGAAAGGTTGGCCGTGATCGTGGACTTGCCGATGCCGCCCTTGCCGTAGAAAGCGATCTGCCGCGGCCGCTTGTTCATCCTCGCGCGCATGATATCAAGTATATCTAATCGGCTTGCAGCCTTTGAGGCCGAAACGGGCCGCGTACTCCTTGGGCAAGCCCAGGCAGCAGCGGTCGAAAGCGCAGCCGCGGCAGGCCCGCGCTTTGACGTAGCCCTTGGAGAAGTCCTCGTACCCGGTCTCATGCCCCAGGGGCCGGTAGCGCCTCACCTTCTCTTCCCGGAACTCCGCGGGCACCGCGCAAGGCGGGAAAGAAGCATGGGTGGCGCTCAAGGGGCTCTGCACCGCGATGCCCTGTCCGCTCAGTAGGCGCATCGCCTTCACCAGTTCGGGGACCAGCGTGCCATAGGGGACCAGATAGGAGGCCGCGGCCGGCCTGTGCTCGGGGCAGGTCAAGGACGAGAAGTGGACCTGGACCTTGTCGTTGGCGCCGATCATCCGCGCCAGCCGCTCGGAGTAGGCTTCCAGCTGCCCGACGTTCCGGCTGTTGATGACGATGTTGACGATCACGCGGTGGCCGGCGGCAATCAAGGACTCCAGGCCGCGCACCGCCGCGGGCAGCATGCCCCGCGTGCCGGTCAGCTCGTCGTACAAAGCCGGCTCGAGCGCGTGCAGCGAGACGAAGAACACGAGCTTGGGGTCCGGGCGGAATCCCTTCAGATAGGACGCCTTGGCGAAGGCGACGGCGTTGGTCTGGACCCTGACCTGCGCGAAGCGCTTCATGCCCAGGAGCAGCCGGACCAAAGCCGGGAGCTCCGGCCTCAGGGTCGGCTCGCCGCCCGTGAGCGTGAACTGCGCGCCGCAGAACAGCTCCGCGGCCGCCTTGAAGGCCAGCTCCAGCTCACGGGCGGCCGGCTCCCGGGCCGGCCTGGGAGCGGAGCAGAACGGGCAGCGCTGGTTGCAGCGGGAGGTGCAGCGGACCAGCACCTCGCCCGGCACATAGGAGCCGGCCTCGTGCCGCTCCACGCTCAGGAAGGGGAAACGGTCCTGGACCAGGTCGAGGAGCCGGCTCTTGGCCGAGGCGATGGTGTGCCCCCCCTCCGGCCCCTTGATGAGGAGCGGAGAGCTCGCGCGCAGACGCCGCAGGAACGCCAGCGCCCCCTGAAGCTCCTTGCGCCCCCAGCCGGGCCCGCTCCACAGGTAGGGGATGCCCTGCGGCATGGTGCGCAGGCCCAGGCGCCGCGCCTTGCGGTGCATCGCGGTTCCCGGGAACACCTGCAAAAGAGAGACGAGCGCCGCGGCCATGGGGGTAGCGCGGTCCTGCGCCAGGCCGTCGAGGTAGCGCATGGTCCGCTTGAAGCCGGCGAGGGTGTCGCCCGGCATGCCGAGGATCACGCCGACCGAGGGCGGCTTGATGTCCCGCAGGAGCCGCAGCGCGCTTTCAAAGCGCCTCCGGTCGAAGGGCTTGCGGCCGGCGAGCCGCAAAGCGGGCGCGCTCAAGGTCTCCATGCCCAGCAGAACCTGGCCGGAGGGGATCTCCGAAAGCCAGCGGGCCTGCTCTTGGTCCAGCAGCTCGTAGCGCAGGTTGTAGGTGAAGGTCAGCCGGCCTTTGGGATCGGCCTTCTTGAGCGCGCGCACGAACCTGCGCAAGGTGCTGGTCTCGTAGTTGATGGCCGAATCCACGATGGTGAGGTTGGTCATCCCACGGGCCGCGGCCCAGCGCAGCTCGGCCGCGATCCTCTCTTGCGAGTGCACCCGGCGGAGCTTCGCCGAGTTCCAGGCGCAGTAGCCGCAGTCGTTGGGGCAGCCCCTGGCCAGCTCCAGCATCATGCCGTCCTTGGGGGGATTCAAAATGCCTGCCAGATAGGGCGAGGGGATGCGGTCGATATCCGCCAAAGGGCCTCCGACAGCGGCGTCGGGCCGCAGGCCCGCCTTGAGCCAGCGCGCCAGCGGGACCTCGGCCTCGCCCGCTATGGCGACATCCACGCCGGGCTGCGCCGCGGCCGGGGGCCGGCCGCCCAGGACCGTGATCAGCGAGGGCTTCCTCGCCTTGAGCAGTCGGCAGGCCTCGAGCGCCGCCGCGAAGTTCCAGCAGTAGCCGGAGAAGCAGACCGCGGCCGGGTTCCCGCGCAGCAGGTCCTCGACCGCGCCCAACGGCAGGACGGCCTCCTCGCGCGAGCCGCCGGAGCGGTCCGCGATGTTCACGACCCGGATGTCGTAGCGCGCCCGGATGCCGGGGATCGAGTCGCAGTAGGCTTTCAGATAAGCCGTGCCCAGGCTGTAGGGCTCGCTGGCCAAAGCGTCGATGTAGGCGCCGGGCTCCGGCCGGCCGGCGCCGCGCCTGGGGAAGGCCCGGAAAAGGCCGACGAGCTTGATGACCTTTCTGGCGCTCATCTGCGGGCGGCCTTCTGCCGGTAGTACCGCTCGTACTCCTGCCTGTAGAAGCCGAGGCAGGCGATGTAATCGGTGCAGAGGAGGCATTCCTCCGGCTTGCTCTTGAGCGGCCTGATCCGGCCCAGTTGGAACACGGGCAGCGGCGCCAGCTTGTCCCGGAACCCGGCGGGCATCAGGCAGAACGGCATGCCCTGGACGGAGATGTCCAGGTCCGCGAACTGGCTCAAAGCTTCGCTGAGCACCGGCCGGGCCGCGGCGAACGGGAGGATGAGGGCCGGGTCGGAGGCGACCTTGCCCAGCGGCGCGGGGAAGCGCAGGTGGATCGAGCGCAGCCCCAGGTCCTTCAGGAAACCGATGGTGGCCACGAGCGTGGGCAAAGTCTGCGCGGTGATGCGGATGGTGACGTCCAGGTGCTCCAGCCCGGCCGCCCGGAGGTTCCTGATGCCCGCCACCGTCTGCACGAAGCTGCCGGGCACGTTGGTGACCGCGTCGTGGACGTCCGGCCGCAGGGAGTTCAGCGCGGTGCTGACCTGGTTCATGCCGCCGCCCACGATCCTCTCGGCCAGGTGCTTGTAGACGAAGCTCCGCGCGTTCGTGGCCAGGCAGCGCCGCACATAGCCCGCGGCGCGCCCCGCTCCGGCCAGCTTCACCAGAAGTCCGGGCTCCAGCGTGGGCTCCCCGCCCAGGACGAGCAGGTCCCGGGCGCCTGCCTGCTTGCGCTCGCGCAGGCGGCGCAGCAGCTGCCGCGCCCCGGCATTGCCTTGGCCCAGGAGGCCGGCGACCTCGCAGTGCCGGCAGGAGTTGTTGCAGGGCAGGCCCAAGTCCAGGACGCAGACGGTATCCAAAGCGTCGAGCACGTGCTTGAAGAGCTCTTTCATGCGCAGCACGTCCTGCGGGGTGAAGCGGTCGGTCTTGATCACCGGGCGCTGCTCCAGCGCCCAGCCCATGAGCTTGTCGGGATGCTCGGCGAACCAGCCCTTATCTTCGCAGGACCGGTACAGCGCGGTGCCCCGGAACGGTATGGCGTGCTGCAGCAGCGGCCAGGCCCCGTGGATCTCGTAGAGCGCCTGGGCGAACTCCAGCGTGCGGTTCATCTGCTTCTTGTCCTCGCCGGGCATGCCGATGATGTAGTGCACCTGGCTGGGCAGGCCGACGGCCTGGCAGTCCTTGACCGTCTGGATCACTGATTTGAGGTCGAGCCGCTTGTCCACGATGCCGGAGAGCACGCGCGGGTCGCCCGATTCCGCGGAGACCGTGAGCTTGGTGTTGCCGGCCCGCTTGATGCGCCCGATGTCCTCCTTGGTGAGGCGGTCGGCCCGGAAGCCGTTGACCGCGTCCCAGGCGATGTTCTTGGCCGCGAGGAACCTGGTGAGCCGCTGGAACCGGTCCGCCTCCAGGTTGATGTTGTTGTCCAGGAAGAAGAACCGCTCCACCTTGAAGCGCCGGCGCAAGTCCAGGATCATCTTCTTGAGGTAGCCGACCGAGTGTCCGCGCCAGGGCATGCCCAGGACCTGCTGGGTGCAGAAACTGCAGGAGTACTTGCAGCCCCGGCTGGTCATGAGGGCCAGGAAGCGCTCGGGCTTGTGGTACTCGTGCACCAGGTCGAGGCGCACGGCGTCGGCCAGCGCGGACTGGTAGTTGTCCATGTCCAGCAGGTCGTAGGCCGGATAGGGCAGCTCGTCGAGGTCCGCGATGGGCGCGGCCGGGGCTTTCTTGCCGGCCAGCGCGGCGATGAGCTTGAAGTCGGCCTCGCCGGTGAGCACCGAGTCGAGCTGGGGGACCTGCTTCATGAGCTTCTGGGGGTCGTAGGGGAAGTAGTTCATCCCGCACACGTAGCAGTCAACGGCCATGATGCGCGCCTTGGGATAAGACCGCCGGGCGGCTTCGGCGACCTCCTTAAAATAGGTCTCGTGGAGCTTGTACACGTCGGAGAACATGGTGATGACGAGCACGACCACGTCGGCCTGGCGCCGCTTCATCTCAGCCTCGATGTCGACGAGCTCGGCCCCCACGTGGAAGAGTCCGTCGGAGATCGGCCGGTAGTTGAGGCGCGGCCGCAGATACAGGGCGTCCAGGACCGAGACCTCGTGGCCTTGGGCGCGCGCCAGGGCGGCGTTGGTGAGCATCCCGATGTTGGAGAACATGGGATAGTGCGCGAAGACCTTGGGGAGCTGGATCGGCGGGCTGACGAAGAGGATCTTCATTCTTCGGGGATCTTGATCAGCTTCAGGAGCCACTGGTTGCTGGTCCCGGGCCGCACCGGCCGGTGGGTGTTCAGCTTCAGCGGCAAGCCCTTCTTCCGGATGAACTCGAGCACCTGCTCGGAGCTCCAGTTGCGGTAATGCTCGAAGCCCGGCCCCGCGGCGCGGCGGGCGCGCCGCGTCTGTTCCTTGGAGCGCAGGAGCCCGAAGGGCACGCATTCCGCGATGACCACGATGCCGAAATCCCGCACCAGCGCGGTCATCGCGGCGAAGGCCTGCTCCAGGTCCCGGAAGTGGTTGAGCGAGCGCAGCGCGAAGATGTAGTCGAAGTAGCCGTCCTGGAACGAGAAGTCCTCGATGGGCGAATCGTGGACCCGCGCCCGCGGATGCCGCTTCTTGAGCTGGGCCAGCGCCCGGGCGTCCACGTCGAGGCCGTGGTACTCGATCTTGCCCTCGGCCAGCAGCTTCTCCACCGTGTCCCGGTAGAAGCGCAGGTCGCCGCAGCCGATGTCCAGCACCCGGCCGGAGAGCCTGCGGATCTCCTGCCTCAGCCAGCGCTCCTCCCGCTCGAAGGGGATCCCTTCCAGCACCCCGTAGCAGACGCCGCAGCGCTCCTTCTTGGCGCAGTCCCGGCAGACCTCCTGCATGCCCAACTGCCGCACGTCGTTCTGGAAATCGTCCAGCATGGCCTTGTCCGTGATGTCCAGGTAGAGCTGCTCGCGGGAGAACTTCACCGCCTGGAGCTCGGCGTCGCTGAAGCTGCGGGTGTCGGTCCGGTAGAGGGAGAGCTTGCCCCCCCGGTCGAGGTACACGCTGCGCAAGGGGGCGTTGCCCTTGATGAGCGAGTCCCCCGGGCACGCGGTCCGGACGGGCCGGAAGCCCTTGAGCTCCCGGTCGAAGGTGTAGTCGAAGGAATTGGAGCGCACCTCTTTGAGCGGCTTGACCGCGTCGAAGGCGAAGAGCTCCACGGCCTTCCGGAACACGCCGGGGCAGGTCTGCTCAAGGGAGCACTCGCTGCAGAGCAGGGGCTGGGCGTAGTCCGCCGGAGCGGGGAGGTCCAGGCAGGTAAGCCCCTGTCCGTCCAAAGACTTGAGCCGGTCCGCGCCCAGCCCGGCTGAGGAGTCCTTCCCCATGAGGCAAAGCGGCAGGCCTTCGCAGTACGCCCGCAGGCCGGCCCTCTGGAAGGCCCGGAGCGCCTGGGCCGCGAGCTCCGCGGCCGCGTCCGGGGCCAACAGGCGCTCCTGCGCCGCCTTCCCGGACAGGCGCGGCAGCGGGTAATAGAACGTGAAATAGAGGTCCGCCTTCTTCTGTTTTGCGAGCCGCAGGAACAGCTCCGCCGGCGCGGGGTGGAATCCCCGGATGAGCGGCAGCCGGAGCTCGACGGTCAGGCCGCGGCGCGCCAGGAGCTGCCGCGCCGCGGCCGCGGCCTGCAGGAACGCGCCCTCGGTGCGGGCCAGGGCGTCATGGCCGGCGGCGTCGGAGGAGAAGAGGTTCACGATGACGGAATCGAGCCCGTTGGCCAGCAGGGCCGAGCGCGGCTCGGGGTAGAGGAGCATCCTCGCGTTGGTCGCCAAGCCCACGGACAGCCCCTTGGACCTGGCGCAGGCGGCCAGCTCCACGATGTCCTTGCGGAGCAGCGGCTCTCCGCCCACGAAGATGACGCGCTTGGCCCCGAGCCTGGCGGCGTCCGCGATGGCCTTCTTGATCGCCGGGGCGGGGACCACGGCCTTGGTCCCGCGGATGGGGCAGAGCACGCAATTGAGGCTGCAGAGTCCGCCGCAGTAGACGAGGGTCCCTTCTATGATCCTGCCGGAAGCGCCCATAAGCTCAGCCGAATATCACTCCGAGCGGCGAGATGCCGACGGGAATGTGCCCGAGCACCTTCCTCTTGGCGACATCCACCAGCGAGACCGAGTTGGCGGCCCGGTTGCTGACCGCGGCCAGCCTGCCGTCCGGGCTCATGGCGAGCTCCGAGGGGTTCTCCTGGCAGGTGAGCTCGCCCACGGCCTTGAGGGTCTTGCGGTCCACGATGGAAACCGTGTCTTGGTCGGCGTTGGTGACGTAGAGCGCTTGGCCGTCGCGCGTGCACTCGATGCCGATGTGCCTGGTCCCCACCGCGAAGGTCTTGGTGACTTTGCGCAGCCGGGCGTCGAGGACCGCGACCCGGGGCGACATGAAGTCCGCGACGTAGAGCTGCCGGTCGTCCGGGGACAGGGCGATGCCGAGCGGCCCCTCGAAGAGGCTCACGGTGTAGTCCACATTGAGGCTGTCGGGGTCCACGATGGATACGTTGTGGGACTCCTCGTTGGTGACCGCGATGAAGCTCCCGTCCGCGGGCATCACGGCCACGCAGGGCGAGTGGCCGATCGCGATGGTCCGCTCCACGGTGAGGGAGCGCAGGTCTATGACGCTCAGGGAATGCGCGTATTCATTGGCCACGTACGCCTTGCGGCCGTCCGGCGCCACCACGACCCCGGCCGGCCCGTCCTCGCCCGGCAAGGTCTTCTTGACCGTCAGGGTCTTGAGGTCCACGACCGAGGTGTCGCAGGTGTCCCGGTTGGTGACCAGCAAGAGCTTGCCGTCGGGGGTGATGTCGGCGATCATGGGGCAGCCGCCGACCTTGACTTTCGTCTTGACCTTCAGGGTCCGCAATTCTATCACGGACAGGTCGTCGCTGCCGTTGTTGGCCGTGAAGATATAGCGATACGGCCGGGCTCTCCGCGGGGGCCTTTTCCCAGGGGGCATACGGATATGATAGCTCTTCCAGACTCCGACCCGCGTGCGCTATAATCGGCCCATGCTGGCGAGGAACGGGCTTTGAATCCGCGGATCGTTTTTCTCCAGCTGCCGCGGCTCGATCCGGATATCTCCATGCCGGGAGAGAACGTGATGCTGGCCGCTATCGAGGCCGAGGCGGAACGGCGCATCGGGGGGTTCGACTCGCCGACGCGGTGTTTCGTGGGCACACGCCTGCCGGATCTGTTCCCGGAGCGGGTCCGGGGTCTTGAGGCCTGGGGCTCGTCAAACCGCCGCGCGGCGATCTTCTCAGGCGCCGACCTTTTCGCGCGGCGCGAGGCGATCACGGGCTGGATGAAAGAGGCGGTGCGCCGAGAGCCGGACATCTTGTGGCAGTTCGTCTTTGAGCCGCAGGACCAGGAGCCGCTGGACCTGCTCTTCGCGGCCATCGCCGCGGTGGACGGTCTGCTGGCCAGCGTGTTTCACTGAAGGTAGAGCCCGAGACCTCAGGAATCAAGTTTGGCGATATCGTCAGCAGAGTCTCGGTCTGCGGGACGTGCAAGTGATTGTTGCTTTTATCCCGTCAAATATATTGCTTTTATACCTCTCTCATTGTTGCAAATATCCCCCTAATTATATAAAATGATATCTTATATATGGCTTATTTAAATCGAATAGTAGAAGACGAGCTGGCCCGCAAACTCGCCTCCACAGGCGCGGTGGTCATAGAGGGACCAAAAGCCTGCGGCAAGACGGCCACGGCCAGACAGGCCGCGGCCAGCGAAGTGCTTCTTGACGTGGATGCCGCCGCCCGCCAGGCGATCTCCATAGATCCCGCCCTGGTCCTAGCTGGGCGGACTCCGCGGCTCATCGACGAATGGCAAGTGCAGCCTGCCATCTGGAACCACATCCGCCGGGCGGTCGACGATCGCGCCAAGCCGGGCCAGTTCATCCTGACCGGATCCGCCGTGCCCGCCGATGAGGTCACGCGCCATGGCGGGGCCGGACGCCTGACCCGCCTGCGGATGCGGCCCATGGCTCTGGCCGAAAGCGGCCACTCGACGGCCGCGGTCTCGCTGAAGTCTCTGCTCGACGGACAGGCCGCTCGGAGCGCGGACCCCGGCCTCTCGATCGCGGCCCTGGCGGAGCGCGTCGCGAGGGGAGGCTGGCCAGGCCTTCTCGACCGGAGCCTGGAGGAGTCGCTGCAGGCGGTGAGGGATTATCTCGAAGAGATCCGCCGCGTCGACGTCGGGCGCGTCGAGGGGCGGCGCCATGACCCGGAGAGAGTGGGCCGTCTGCTTCGCTCGCTGGCCCGCAACCAGGCGACTTACGCTTCGACGGCTACGCTCGCGGCGGACACGGGCGGGGGCGAAGGGCCCATCAAGGATGAGACCGCGCAAGCCTATCTCGACGCGCTGGGCCGGCTGATGGTCTCGGAGGACCTGCCGCCCTGGGCGCCTCAGCTGCGCTCGAAGTCCCGGGTCAGAAGCGCGCCCAAGCGTCTCTTCGTGGATCCGTCGCTGGCCGTGGCCGCCTTGCGCGCCACCCCGCGGCGCCTGCTGGGAGACCTCAACCTCCTGGGGTTCCTATACGAATCGCTCGTCATCCGGGACCTGCGGGTCTATGCGCAGGCCGCTGACGCGCAGGTGCTCCAGTATCGGGACAATACCGGCCTGGAGGTGGACGCGATCGTGGAAGCGGCGGACGGCCGCTGGGCCGCCTTCGAGATAAAGCTCGGTTCGGCCATGGCCGATGAGGGGGCGGCGAATCTGCTCAAGCTCGCGCAGCGCGTAGACGCTGCCAAGAGCGGCAAGCCGAGCGCGCTGGCGGTGATCGTCGGCTCCGGCTACGGCTTTGCGCGCCCTGATGGAGTCTTGGTGATCCCGATCGGCGCCTTGGGCGCCTGAAGCTGCGCAGAGCATCCGCTGTCTGGCGCCCGCGATCCGGTCAGCGGCAGCACCCGACCGGGTACCCGCATCCGGGTGCCCATGGGCGGCCGAAAAGGCGTACACCCCCGGGTACGTACCCCCCTTTTCCCTAGGAAAAACACCTCAGTACGGACTATAGAAACACTATAGAAAAGACTACAGAAAAGCTATAGAAACACTATACAAGCACTATAGAAAGACTATAGAAAAACGCGTTTTAACGCGCCGGGATGCGCGCGAAAACGGCCCTGCCCCTGGCCGTCAGCCGGTACTGCTGGAGCTTGCTTTTGGGCTGGTCCGGGATGGTGAGCTCGACCAGGCGGGCTTGCATGGCGGGCTTGAGGTAGCGTTTGTGGAGGTTGACCCGGTCTTCCAAGCCGATCCGTTTGAGGATCTGGGCGGCATTCAAGGGGCCATGCTTGCCCAAGAGCTGGACGACCTCGTAGATCGGGAGCGGAAGGGTCTGGGGGTCTGGTATGGGCTCGGGCTTTGGGCGTTTTGGTTTGGGCATGGCCGGCGGGGCGGGCAAGGGCCCGGGCTCGGGGGTCGCGGGCGGGACAGGCGATTGCTCCTTATGCTCAGGCGCCAGATGCAGGATGGTCACGAAGAAGCCGCCGCGGAGCTGGAACTCGGGCTCCGGCAGCCCGTGCTTCCTGCAACTGGCGATCATGTCGGTGGTGCCGGCGCCTCTTCTTCTCTTGCCGCAAAGGGCCATGGCCTCGGCCAGCAGGGGGTTGTTGGGCACGGAGCTGTGAGGCCGGCGCAGTTGGTCAAGCGAAAGGTCAGGCGGCAAGCCGCCGGCGCTGACGACCTCGATGCGGTCGGGGTAGACGTTTACCTGGGTCCTCTCGCGGACGCTGTAGTCGCGGTGGATGGCGGCATTGAGGACGGCTTCGCGCTGGACTTGGCTGGGCATCCTGGCGCCGAGGGCTTGGTCCAGGAGATAAAGGGCCATGTCCGTGCCTTCGAATATGGTGCCGCCGCAGGTCAGCGTTTCGCTGGGCGCGCCGCCTTGGGTGTCGCTGAAGCGGTTGAAGACGATGTCTGAGCCTTTGAAGCGGGTCTGGGGCCTATAGCCGAACAGGAGGATGGCGGCGTTGGTCACGAGGCCGTCGCGGACGACGTGGAGGGCTTCAAGGGTACTGCGGCAGCCGGGGCCGGGGAAGCCGCGGGGGCTGGACAGGGCCAGGTAGCGGCCGAGTCTTTCGGGAGAGAGCTCGTCCAGCTTTGCGGCCGCGCAGATGGCGGAGTCAAAACCTTTCATTGGTCTGTGGAAGGACTATTATACAGCTCTCAGGCACTCTTGGGCGGCTTGAGCCCGATCTCGGCCAGCTTGCCTGCGAGCGCCACATTGGCCGCGATCATCCTGCGCATGCGGTTGAAGGCCCGCACGATCTGGATGCTGGCCGGGATGGCGACCGGGCTTTTGAGGACGTTTGCGAGCATGACCACGCCGTCTTCGGTGAAGGAGTAAGGGCGGTAGCGCGAGTTGCGCTTGGCTGCGGTCGCAAATCGGGGACCGCATCCCCCCCATCGAACTCCGCACCGCAGGTGCGGAGTCCCGCGGGCTCCTGAGCCCGCGGAAGAACCGCTGCGGTCCGCGTCTTGCCCCTGCCGATTTAGGGTGATTTGGGGTTGTTTGGGGTGGTTTTGGGCGATTTGGGGTCATTTGGGGTGAGGCTTTTGCGCTATAATCGCCTATGCTTCAGAATTACCTGCGCCGCGTGGTTTGTCTTCCGCCTATTGGTGAGTCGGGCTTGGAGGCGGGCCGCCCGGAGCCCCATACTCTGCGCCAGGCGCTTTATCCTCTGGTGCTCCTTTATACAGCGGCCTACCTGGGCTTGGAGCTGCGGGAGTTTTGGAGCTCGACTGGGTCGCGGTTCTTGAGTCCGGAGATGTATACGGGGCTGCTGGCGGCGTATGCGGGCGATCATGAGCTGAGGCGCTGGACGGGGAGGGCGGATAGGTATGCGCTGGCGGCCGAGTCGGTGATCTATGCGTGGTGGCTGGCGTTCTTGGCGATGCTGCTATGGGTGAACCTGCGGTGCGGGTGTACGCGGGTGATGCCGGGGGATATGGCGGCGATTTGCAAGCAGGTGATCGTGGTGTTCTTTGGGGCGGGGGTGTCGAGGTATTTTCATTTGAAGGAAGGGGGGCGGGAGAAGGCCGCGTGAGCGCGGGGGATTGCCCTGGGCGGTGGATCAGGCCGCTCAACTCTCGGGTTAGGTGCAGTTGCACATGCCCATTGGATTCTCCTAGGCCGGTGGCCCCCCCGGGCCTGAGTGGAGCCTGGCAATGGGGACGATTCCAAACTTCGGGGGAGTGAGCCGCTTGATCAGGAATGAACTGTCGGCCACAAATAATTTATAATCGCTAAACGAACATGCCATTATCGCCAGAACAGCGCCAGCAAATTGCGAATGCACTTCAGGAACGTGGTGCGAATCGCGCATGCGAAGCCTGCGGTAATGGAGAATTCGCCGTTGCCGATGAAATTGCTCAGCTCCGGATTGCGCCGATGCCGAATATGATTGGGGGCCCCACGATTCCTGCGGCGGCTGTCGTTTGTCGCCGCTGTGGCAATGTCCGTTTTCATGCCCTTGGCCTCCTGAATCTCTTAGCTCTCGGGCGAAGAAATGGCTAACGGCGCGGGGACTCCACCAGGTGCAGTGCCGCAACCAGGCATGATTAGCGCCAACCCCCTTACAGGTATTACGAACCAAGCACATCCGGACTATGCGAACATCAAATGGGTCCCGTCCTGGGTCGCCACATCACGAATCCAGGGGGTTGTATCTCTAATCGGCGCAATTGGAGGAGTGTTCTTGGGAGCAGGCCTCCAACCCAAAGCCACGGATATCTCAGTTTCCACGACAGTGGTAAGATTGGTAGCGCAGGCCTGTGTGGCCAACGCACAAGAATGTACCGCCTTGCATATTGGTGGCCAGGCCCCAGGGGTCAACTTCTACTTCTGGATTGGCCTCGTCTTTCTGACAATTTTCGGAGTCGCTACTTGTCTTAACCTGTTCTCTACTAAGCAATCAAAAACTGCGCCAGAATCGGCTGACTGATTCGCTCGGAAAAAGCTGGCTCCCGCAAAGCATATCCCGGAATCTTCGCGAGCCCCATCGCCTGGGGCATCACCCACCGTATACCTGATGCCGGAACAATTCGATGTTCCGTCGTCGCGTAACGCAGACACAGTCTGACCGGCGGATTTGGGGCAGGCTGGTTCCAAAGGACGGCCCCCGCAAGACATCAAGCTGGAAGCGCGGCTCCAGCGAAGCTCCCCATCCCTGCGTCCACTTGATGAGTTCAGACACCATCATGCAAGCACTCAGGACAGCGACGAAGGGGACGGAAGGCTGGAACCCTTCCGAATAAGCGGCCTGCGAGATTTCTTGGAGCACAGCCTCCCCGATTACTGAGCAAATCTTTCTACCAATCCTTTGCCTGAGCCAGTCGCGCCGTTCTGGTGGCGCGATGTCAACATCGCTCTCTGTGATGGGTTCTTCGGCATCGATGACCCTCGCTTCTGGCAACCCAGTAAGGCGACTCTGCCTCACATGTGCCGGTTCTCCTGTCGGCTCCTGAAAGAGACACAGCATGCAGGCAATATTTTCCTTCCATGGATGTCGGCTAGCCTGACACACGAAGTCCCCAATCGCACCGTCAATCACCATGTCCGGCCATAGACGTTGGACATCATGCCGGGTCTCGATATTGTCTACTGCACTGAGCACTACGCGAGGATAGGGCACGTCACGTCCCATCTTCTCCTTCAACTGGGCCAATTCCATTCTGAAGCCCCGGGCGGTGACGCCACTTCTCAGACCTTCAGCCACAAGGGTGGCTTTGTCCTTGCCTATATCTCCGGGCCCAATCAGCATGCATGTGCCGAGATTCTCCCTTTGAAAGTCCTGCCGATCAACCACTTGAATCTCTCCGCGAATGGGTAAGCGGCTCAGAAGGTATCCAACACCATTCCCGATTGCCCCCGCACCCAAGAGAAGAGCATCGATACGAATCTCCGCAGGCAAAGCCGGCCCGGGGTCGTCAGGCGCCAGCTGATATTTATAGAAGCTGAATCCCACCTCATCCAGCAATCCTCCGCGCTGTTCCTTCAACGAGATGAGACGCTTGAACATCTCAGACACGCCGAGACAGGCAGCCGCAACAGCCCCTACTGGATTCTCCTGATTTGTAGATCCGTCGATTGCTTCCCGCACCGACGCGACTCGCGCTAGCCAGCCGTTAGAATTAATAGTAGTCATCGGCAGGGAAGGATTTCGTCTCGTGCCCACAGAAAGTATGGCGGCGAAATCAGACATCCCATTTTTCGCGGATTCAAACTCGACGGGGGCCGCAAATGACAACCGAGCAGCCAGAGCCTCCGCTTCTGCACGAAGAATCTGGCATTCCGCCGGCAATGCGACCGTAACGTTAGGGCAGACCCGTATGAGAAGGCGAAGGCTCGAGAGGAAGCTCTCGCATCCATTTGGTGTCAGCAATGTGTCGGCTTCTCCTGTCAAGAGAACCTTCTTAGTCATGAAGCAGTGTCTGTCCACTGCAAAATCGCCAAGCCCCTCCGCCGTCTTTATGGGCCGGCTATACCCCGGATCCGCTGTCATAATCCATCCCCGACAACCGAGGTTCCGCCCTTCGCCGAACGAGTCATTGAGATACACCGTCGCAGTTCTTCTGGGGGAAGCCGCCGATAGCCTCGGCCGTCCTCAAACACATGCACGCCACATTGACTGATGGCCGTCTTCTTCCGGAGCGCGAAGTCAGGAGCAACAACAGAGAGGTAGTATGGAACGGCAAATCCATAGCGCCGATCCGTCAGCGACAGATTGGTGCCGTATTCCTCGCCATGCGAATGAATCTGTCCTATGAGGGCCCGCCCGAGTTCCAGTGCTTTGTCTGCGACATCATTGAGCAGCGCCGGTGAAATCTGCAGGAAGTCAGGCTCCTTGACGACACCCGGCCCCCGCAGGAGGACGAGATTGGTTATCTTGGCCAGCCGCTGAGTGCGTTCACCGAGCCATAAGGCGACCCCCTCATTCCCCTTGCGACCATCGATTGCCATCTCTGCCAATGACTCGGTGAGCACCCATTCCGGAAGCTCCCATCGTTCGACTTCTGGAAAAAAACTCATTTTCTGAACCTCCCTGCGCAGGTCTCATCCAACACATCTTGCAGGAACCGCAGGACTTTGAGCAGCACGCTGCCGCCAGAATCCCAACGAAATTTCGGATCGGCCCTCCACTCTGGGTGGAGCGAGAATCCCTCGCTACTCCAACTCACGCAGGCATCAAGGTTCCCTGGGCGAAACCCCTTCGCGACCGGCCATGCTGTTGGCATGTCCAATCGCCCCGTCGCAGGGTCCTGAAACTTCAAAGATGGCGGGTTGTCGGGATATGCGGCCCACAGGAGCCTTGCCTCAAAGACCTCCTTTGGGAACAGGACCGATGACAATGCCACAGTCACCGCCAGAGGTTCGATGAGTTTGAGCGTCCATCGGGCAGCGTCCTTACATTTGAGAGCCTCCTCAAAATCCTGCTTTAGATTAAGGGCTGAGATTGATTCTCCCAAGGCTACCCCTGCGTCACCTGCTGACTGAGTTTCAACTCCAGGCCCTTCCCGGTGCCGGCCAATTCGCCCAGAGTCTGCGAGGGGTTTTCCAAAGGACTCTTCTTGAAGTAGAGAGTGTAAACGACGTTTCCTTCCACCAAGTTGAATGCTTTTAGGACCGCAGCCTTGAGTTGTCCAACCGTCTCCGACCGCGGGAGTTGCTCATGATACGGCTTCGCTGCGGCGGGGTAGTTCACCGTAACTTCCAACGTATCCTGATGCGAATTACCCTGCGACTGATTTTGGTTTTCCATTTGTCTCTCCTTAGTTATGTAGCTCACCGCATTCCGGATTAGCATCTCGTTCACTGAATCTGATTAATGGCAAAGCAAAAAAAATCACCCCCGCACCGAGCTGTAAAAATGTTCCCTTCCTCCACTTTTGGCTACACCCTCATTCCGTTGGAGCAATCCCATTTCCCAAAGCCCTTTCAACTTGTTCGACGCATTTGGCACGCTGACCTTCGCGACTCCGAAATGCTGGCTGATTTCTCGCGAAGTTATTGAATCGCGCGAATCAGCAAGCTTCAAAATCTCAAGAAGATCCTCGGCAAGCCCTATTCCAATAGTCCGAAACCCGTGGGCGTCGCGAACGATGCCTATTGCATTTCTCTTCTCAAAAGCTATCGACAAATTTTCCTCTATTGTCTCATTGTCGATATTCGTGAGCACAAAAAATTTGCGGCCACGAAATTTTTGCATCAATTCGACCACAGCCTCTTGAGGGAAAGAGGCATCCAGCTTCTTCAGTCCTCCAAAGTCAAGAACGAAGACCCTCACGGTCGAGTCCGTCTTCTCCTTTTCAAAGATCACGTCCTCCAGTCTGCGGCAGACTTGTCGGCCTTGCTCTCTGCCCCACGCCTCAGAGGACTGGGTGAAGTCTAAGATGCGGAGACGGGCCGCCATCTCAGTCACCGGTTTCACTTAGCATAATGTAGCAGAGGAACTAGCTTTTGTCAAGGGTAAATTCGAAACAGAGATGTGTTCCCCTGAGATGCCCGAGTTCGGACTGGTAGAAGGCCTTGTTCTTCTCAAGCCTCGTGCGTCCTGGTCGTAGGTATACCTGGTCACTTGGGGTCCGCACCCGCAAATTCGCAGAGTGCTTTAGGGAGATTTGACCGCACCTATAAAGGCCGCAGCTTCGCCCAGTCCCATCACCATGGCGGGAAATCCCCTCGTTGAAGACATCAATGAGTAGCTCGGGATCGGTTCTGTCACGAAAATCCTTCGGCCGATCTCGCCGAATCGTATGCGTTATTCCCAGACCACTGTCCGATATGGCGACCCAGACACTATTGGTCTTCGCGTAGGTCTGAGCAACAACATATCCAGGGATATCACTCTCACTGTGCTCAAAGTAATTCCCGATCAGTTCAGAGAAAACGGTGAACATCTCGGCCACAAAATCATCATTGCTTGCTGTCCCAAAACCAAGGACAGAGGCAATCCTGTCGGCCAGCTTGCCGGGAAGGTCTTTGGCATCAACCTCGCGGCCAGGATTTAGAACGCTGATTTCCACAAGTTGATGGTTCCCACCGAAATATAGGCTGTGCGCCGACACAATCGGTCGGCGCGGTAGTACCGTTACCTGTGGTGCCAAGGCGTCAAAGAAACCCATCCGGTCCAGATAACCCAGCAATCCGTCGTCTCTAAAATCGGTCGCGACGTTTTTCCCGTCACTGACCAACTGATTGGCGAGCGAAAGTGTCTTCAGTGCGGAGTCAATCAGCAGGGCGCAACCCTTTGGGAAAGACAGCCGTATATCTTTCTCAGTCTCGCAAGCGGGATTTTGGGTTGCCAGAAGATTTTCAAATTCTCTAGCTCCGACCCAGCTTCTTGGGAATTCGATTTCCACGCGAATACACTCTGCAAAGAGAATGGGCTCAAGAACCCCCCAGGCACCTGCGGGAGTTGGCAAAAGTATAGCACCAAAACGCCGTCAGTGTGAGCTCCCAGATTGGGGATGAAAGGTTAACCGGGAGACATCAAGGCAGCGCCGTGGCTCACCGGATGACAACCCATGTTCCAATGTTGACCGGTGCGACCCGCCACCGCTCGTTGCCGCCGAGTGGGAATCATCGGCCGGAGGGAGATCGACTGGCTGAGCGCGGTTGCAGGCTGAACGCTCAGGAATTTTTAGACGGAGATTTCTTCGGGAACCTCCTCAGGTGCTCTTGCATATATGAATCCCACTCGTGCCGTATTTCCGAAAAGACCTTTCGAAGCTGATGGTCGATCTTTTCGTCGCGGCTATACAGACTCATAAAAAGAGGCAACAAAAGGGTTAATAGCACTATCTGGACACCAACCTGCAAAGCACCAATATTCTGCAATGCCTTCGTCATCGCAGGCAAAGGCCAACTGCCAATAGTTGAAAGCATTCCCAGGCTAAACAAGACGGCTTCTCGAAATGTACCCGAGGTTGGAGCAAGATACCAATAGAATGAACCAAAGAAGACCACTAGCGATGCAAGAAGGGATACCACTTTGGCGGAAAGCACGACCAAATCTATCCGCGCTGCGGTCTCCCTCAAAAGGGTCTGGCCTATTTTCCCGTTAAGAACCAATATTAGGAACCGCACTATAGAAGCGTCCTTTGCCGACACGCCGGAGACCACCAGCGGCGGCTCAAACAAGCGAAAAGTCGCCCGTCTTAGGCGTCTTCCCAGAAGACGCAATTCGAAGGATTGCCCACTAGTGTTACCCGGCATGAGAAGCGATGCAAGCAAATTCTTGCTGTTGGAAAGGAACGCTAATCCCGTCAACAAAACGACGCCTAGTCCTGCCCATGAGGATTTTGTCTGAATCAAGTAGGAACTCAGGAATGCTGCGACAAATGAAGTTGCGGCGGTCCAAACCACAATCCCGCAGGCCTCGCGCCAATGCGGCGGCACCACCTTCTTCCACTTATGCTTAAAGAGCTTCTCAATTCTGTCCCCATGCGTCCGAAACAGCCGGAAACAAAGTTGCGCGATTCCGAGGTAAGTCACTGTTTTGATCCTTAAGGAATTACTGTATGCCTGCGGTCAAGCGGAGACATGCTTACGTGATCGCGCAGCATGTGGGTAGCGGGGCAGGTCCCCATGGGGCGATTATAGCGGAAAATGCGTGGCGCCTGCGGACCTGGAATTTGTTAGGATTGGGGCGGAGCACGATATTCCATGCGGTTCTGGTGGGTTAACCAAGGACAAACATTCGACCACGAATTCCACGGCGGCTATCTTTGGTCTCCAAAAAAGAAAGCACATGGTGTACGTCATCAATTTTATGAGAATATGCGCGAGGTGGCGCCGCAGGACGTAATCTTCTCTTTCCGCGCTCGCAAGATTGTTGCGGTCTCAGTGGCCCAGTCTTATGCCTACGAGAGCCCGAAACCAGCGGAGTTCGGTTTGGCAGGGCCGAACTGGGAGAAAATTGGGTGGCGAGTTGATGTCGCGTATATCGTCCCCCACAACCAGATCGAGCCGCGCGAGCACATGGCTGTTCTTGCGCCATTGCTGCCGAAGCGTTATGCGCCGTTGCAACCAAATGGGGACGGGTTACAAGGAGTCTATCTAGCAGAAGTGCCGCGCATATTCGCAGAGGTACTAGCGGGGTTAATCGGTGAGGATGTGCGGCAACTGGTCTCAGTGGTTGCGGATCGGCCGTCGGTGGTTGGATCTGCTGCAAAGGGGCTCGATGAATGGGAAGAGCACATTCAGATGGACCTTGTGAAGGACAGGTCGATTCCCGAAACAGAAAAGTCTGCGATCATCAAGGCGCGGCGTGGGCAAGGACTATTTAAGCAGCATGTGATGGAGATTGAGAAAGAGTGTCGCATCACGAAGGTGGACAATCCTGTGCATCTGATCGGGAGCCACATCAAGCCATGGCGAGATTCGTCGAACGAGGAACGGCTCGATGGTGAGAATGGGCTTTTGCTGACCCCTTCCATTGATCATCTATTTGACCGCGGATTTATTTCTTTTGAGAACAACGGGGATGTCTTGGTTTCACGGGTGGCCGATGATGTTTCGTTGACGCGGATGGGGGTTCGGGCAGGGGAAAGGGTGAATGTCGGGGGCTTCACGCACCAGCAGAGGCTTTACCTAGATTTCCATCGCGAATCAGTTTTTTTGCAGGCGCAGTAGACCCCTCAATCATTCAGGCGCCGATTCACCAAGCGTATATTTCGTTCGCGCAGCGGTCTGACGCCCACTTCGTTTTCCATCAACGCCGCATAAGCCCGAATGACGAAGGATTCTATCTGCTCAATGAAGGGCGCATACTTGGGATGTATCTCAAAAAACATGAATTTGTCCCAGTCTCGCGCCAAGCCCACGCGCCCCTGCCCCACCTGCACACGGTTGCCCAACTGATTCGCCTTCCCGACATACAATTGCTTTCTCTCGGAATTGCAGAGCAAATAGATCACGTTGATACGATTCTCGTAATTCCGTAGTTCTGCGACAGGAATCCAGTGCCTGGCAAAATCTATGAAAAAATTCTCCGGTACCCCTTGCCTGACGCTCTTCCAATACGCGAAGAGATTCTTGTCTTCCATCAAGCTGAGCATGTGGTCGAAATCAGTTTTTTGTCGGGAGATGACCTTCACAATGAAGGCATTGCCTCTCTTAGGAACCAGCTCAATCAGTTCCTTTAGAAGCGGCTTCCCCTTATTAATCGTCGAGGCATAGCTATAAATAAGCAACTTGCGTAACGCCTTTAGAGTTGTGTATTCGCGCTCGTAGTAAATTTGCACGACGGACCGATTGGGGAAACGTTTGGTGGTTATATTGACGAGACGGATCTTCGCAGGGTAACGCTTGCCGTGAATCAGAAGAGTGATACTTTTCGTTTGCGGCCCCTTACGGAGCCTGAAATACCGCATGAATTCCGGAGCCTCGCGTTGCGGGACAGTGAAACCCCAATAGAAGAATGTGTACCCCGGGATCACGTAAAAACTATTCAACTTAGCCTGAGACATTTCTATCTTGCCTCCTTTCCCTGCCGCACCCGGACGAATCATGCATAGTGGGCCGCGGCCTCCATCGCCTTGCAGGGCGCCCCGACAAGATACAGCTTCACCATGGCGCGCGATGCCGCGACATACAGCAGACAACGCCTGACTTTCTCAAAATCTCTCACGTCCTTCATCCAAGAGAGGTTCTCCACGTCCTGAACATTGCCAAATACCACGACAGGACTCTCATGCCCCTTGCAAGAGAATACCGTCGTACACCTCACAAATTTATGGTCTTGGGCCGGCATCCCTTCTGGCGGTTCGTTGCCTGTGCCGCCAAATGCCTTGGCTGGAATGCCCTGTGCCCTAAGAGCTGCCGCGAAGATACCCGGCTTATGCACGGAGACCACCATGATATCGCTAGGATCCACAGCCTCCCTCTGGATAAGCTCCTTGATAAGGATCGCCGTCTTCTGAGCCACAGCCCCAACGTTCGCCTCCATCACGATCTCCGGCTTTACCCCAACCCGGTCTGTGTAATGGACATGGTACAGGCCGTCGGCCGATTCCTCTGCCCGCTGAAGGAGCCCTTTATTGGCCAGCTCCGCAACTTTGAAGTATCCCAAAAGGCCGGATTTAGCCGGCCCATAAATCGCCTTTGGGTCCAGGGCAAGGTTCAGAGAAAGATCGAGGATCGCTCGCGTGGAACGATAGGTTTCTTGCAAAACGAAGCTCCGGCCTGAAAAACTGAAATCCTCAGAGAGACGACCCTTAAGCTCTTCAAGGGTCTCCCGGCCGTAGATATTCTGTGAATCATCAGAGAACAGAATGAAGGACCGCAACGACTGTCCCTTACCATTAGGCCGCGGCTCGCAAGCATCGTGAAGCCGCGCAAGGTCATTTGACAGGATATCCTGTGCCTCGTCTACAAAGACCGCCTCGAATGTCCTGTCCGGATCTACCCGCCCCACCCATTGGACTTCAAGTTGGTTGTCGAGGAGTCCTTTCTCAATCCAAAGCGACTTGCGCACGCTTTCCAGCATAGCCGAGAGCATGCTGGACAAGCCCTTATTGAAGTACGTAATAAGGACCCGGTCCTTGGGCCGTCTTTGCAGATGACGTAGGGCCCAATTGGCCAGGACCAAAGTTTTTCCACTGCCGGCAACCCCGCGAACCAAATAGTGCCCCTGTCCCAGATTCCGCTCGATAAGCTCCAACTGTTCTTCTGAGTAAAGCGGCAGTCTCTGCTTCAGCGCGCGGATCTCGTCGCCTAATGTCAGCGCAAGGCCCGCCGCAGACGCCGTTTCCAGTTTGACCGGGGCGCCAGCCGAACGCAGATTCAAGGCCTGCTGCCCCTCCTCATCCACCACCGTGACCGATATCGCATCCTCTTGCAGGTGCGCGGCGAATCGGCGCAGCACGCGAGACTTCAGCTCCGCCCGAGATGCAATGAGGATGAACGAGGCTCGGGCACGAGACAACGCGACGTTGAGGAGCATCTCGATCTCCTCATCCTTCCACGCAGTGGCTGCATTGACGAGATCAAGAATCACCACATCCCGCTCAGCACCCTGTTGGCGGTGTATCGTACCCACTGTCAACGCCGGGCCGTCATATTTCTTTTCAACAAGGTTGCGAATCAAACGGACTTGGGCTCGATAAGCCGTCAGGGCCAGGCATTGCAGGCCCTTATCGACAGCGGCCAAAGCCAACGCCGCGACAATGCGGGCAGAGGTTCGCCGCTCATAGCCCTTTCCCTTCGCGCGGCTATGCGCCGCCGCATTCGGCGAGCCGGCCAATTCATCAAGCACGACGAAGGCCGCGCGCTTGGTCGGAAAGCCCTTTGGCAAGATGATCCCGGTCGTGCGCTCGGCCACACCCTCGGCGTCCCTCAATAGGCCATCGTAGGTGAATCGGCTGACCGCGCGGCAGATGTCCGGATGCATCCGATGTTGGCATTCAAGGAACCTGACATTCTTAGGCAGCGCTGCAGGGGACTTAAGATGGCTGAGCGCAGAATGCGTCAGCCACTTACGCTCTGAAAGCGAAAGCCCGACGCGAGCAGGGCAGATGGGGCCGATCTGCTTAGGATCCCCGGCCAAGAGCACGGTCTCGCCAAGACAGCTGGCGGCAAGGCATGCGGCACGAGACACCATTCCCGCCTCATCGACCAAGACCTTGGACACAACGGGCAAGGACTCCTGCGAAGCGACCAAGCTCAGTGCCTTCTGGACCGTTGCGAAGATCAGTTTCTGCGGGCCGGCCTCCAGCGCCCTGATCGTTTCATCCCGCACCTTCTCGAATTCAGCCTTTAGTTCGCGAGCTGCCTTAGCCACTTCGCCGTGGCGATTGCTTCGGATGAGCCGTTGAAGCCGACGCCGCATCTGTTCAACTCCCGATGTTGAGCGACTCTCCAAATGGGCATCCTTTCCCACCACTTGCGGGAAAGCCTTTAGCAACTCATCGTCAACCCCTCGTCCACCACGAAAAACACGACAATTGCCCTGCTTATCAAAGAGGGTTTTGCTCTTAGACATCTTCTGACAAACACGCGAAGTAATCTCATTAACCGCGCGGTGCGTGGGGGCCAAGATCAAAACCTTGCCCTTTGTCGTCGCGCCGACATGCGCGAGCGCGTCTGCTAGGCACTCTGTCTTCCCAGTGCCTGGCGGCCCCCATACGATTCCCCATTTATGATCCCACAAGTCCAGCGCGACGTTTCCGGAGGCTTGATTCTCAGCCACAGCTGCGCCCACTGCGAACGAAATGCCGGGAGCGGCGGCCCCCAGGACACCCTTTAGGCGCTCCCCCAGAAGACCTTCTGTTGCCTTATTGAGAATCTCATAGGCCTTCGTCAGCGCCTTTCCGTAGGGGATTGGGTCGTAGGATAGCCGCTTGCCGTCAAAATCACTGGGCGTGAAGCCGTCCCCCCAGTTGATGCCATCCACCAAGATCGCGGCGTTGTCCGGATCGAAGTGAAGAATCTCTCCTTCGAGGACAAGCTCCCTCTCTGGTGTCCGCAGGGTTAGGTGACCACCGACCCAACCTTCATCAGGTGATGGCTCAGGCGATAGGCGCAGGACGCCATCCTCAAAACCGAGGACCTCCCAGCGCTGAAGGACTACCGGAGCATGCTGGGCATGAACGAGCTCAAGACAATTTTGGAGGTCATCGGGAAGCTTACCAAACCCTGGAAGGTCACCGTTGCTCAATGGGAGGCTCCCGCCGCGTCATTGCTCATGCCTTGATAGGCCAATCATAGCAAACAAAATCAGGCAGTCAGCCCCACAGAATCAACGTCCCAGGACGAACCTTCCGCAATGACGAAAACCCGGGCTGAGACCAATGAAGGAGAAACCGGACCCCCGGCCGCTACGTCTTTACCAAAGTCTAGATTAAAATATCGCTTTTATTGACCATTTCTGTTGTTTTAAGCCACTAATTTGCAGATTATGCCAATCTTGCAATCGCGACATTTTGTCGTGAAGAGTGTCGCGATTTTACATAAGCCGCAAATTTACGCACGAATCGCGACACAGTGTCGCGAAATCTGTCGCATTAAAGAATCTGGCGACTATTCATAATCCTTCAAATCTTCAGGATCAAAATCAGGCAAAAGCTCAGCGGCGGTCCTATCCTTCTTCAACCTTTCAAGATACGCCAGATGTTTGTCGATGGATTGCTCAAGACCTCCCATTGTCTCCCCATAGAAGATCTGTCCCGTGAAGGGCGAATAGTTCACAAAGTCATTTCTAGCCTTACCACCAAAAGCGATATGAATCGCCTTCGCGACATTGTCGATCCAATCCTTTGTGACTCCAATTTGGGTCTTGCGATTTTCGGGCGATATGCCTCTCTTGATTCCATTCGCCTGAGAAATCTTCACATCCAAGAACGCCTTAAACTTCTGGAACCTCGTTCTCGGCTGAACAGGTGCCGTGACACTTGCCTCCGCAGGGGCCTGCCCCTGCACCACATACTCCGTGGCAGGACCGCGACCAACGCGCGACAGGAGCCCCAGCTCAACAAAACGCTTCAAATGCCGCTGCGCCTTACGGACGTCAAATCCCATGTGCTGCGCGTATTCGGCCATCGTGGCAGAAATCTTCGAGGCCAGGAACTCCCAGCCCTTGAGCTCAGCACTGTTGAGTTCCTCCAGGAAACTCTTCGGCAAGGCGTGTACGGCGCTCTCTGGGCTGCGGTAAAGGACCAGCCTGAGGTACGGGTCCTCCAGAAAGTACTTCGGCAGGGGAAGCCCATGCTGCTGTGACACGCTTCTCATGGACTGCATGCCCAACCCGCGCTCCTCTGCCAACTCCATCCGGGCAAACACGTAGTGCAATTGGGGGTTCCGACTCAGCATCGGCGCGTTGAATTCCTGGAGCTGCCTCAGGGTAATCGGGGCAATAGGACCGCCTGGGCTGCTTATCGTGATTGTGTCCCTAGTGATGGAGAGCTGGCACTTCGCCCCCGCGATAGCGTAGTCCCGATGAACCAGGGCGTTGACCACGGCCTCGCGGACAAGCTCCAATGGGATATCCGGCCCCTGCTTCCGCCGCATCTGACCCCTGTCGGCGATGTCGGGGAGCTTGTCCTTCAGCCACTTCTCGACCAATTCCGGGATAAGAACGATGGGCCCGTCAAAGTCGCGGAGCTCCTCTTGACCGTTGGCGTGGTGTATTGTCGCAAGCAGCCCGGCCTGTGGCAGCACATCGCGGGGTTTTGTGCCAAAGAGGAGGCACCCAAAGCCTGTCGGGTTGAGGTGCCCATCATTGTCTTCTTTCAGCAACCCCTGCTGGAGGAGGCGCTTCCGAAAAGAGGGGGAGTCCACTAGATCTGTGATCTTCGCAGTGCTGCGGTATCGTTCCAGAGCTTCCCCTGAAAGCTCTCCTGCGTCGACGGTAACGATCGGGTCCTCCAGCTCCGAGAGTTTCACCAACTTGGACTTCTTTTGGGCTGCATGCGCAGCCTTTCGTTCCATAGCTTGATCGATGAAGTCCCGATTCTCAGTAGTTATGATGCCCTGGAGGTCCCGGTCGAATATGTCCACCTCAACATCATTGTCCAGAAGATAGGTTATCCCCTTGCGATCAACAGTGGGGTCAGGATCCTCCAGTCCGATCCAGACTTTCTTCACTCTCGCCAGAACGATACGCTCGGCGCAGCTCAGTTTTGGTTCGCGGCGCGACCCCGGGGCGCAAGGCTCCAGAGTGGTAAACAGAAAGGAGCCATCAAGCTTCTTGTCCCTATTCTTCCTTTCAAGCAGCGTGAACTCGGCATGGTCACCGAACCGAAGTTCTCCCCGATGCGCCGTCTCAATTGTCCCATCGGGCTTCCATATGGCCACACCGACCAAAGGGCTCGCCTTGCCGTCTTTGCGGGGCTCAGAGACCGATTTCCGCATGGCCTCGATGGCCTTCTCCATCATCTCCCTGGGTTTGAAGGGGAGGCTTGCTGTCGCTAGCGCGTCGGTCTTCTTCTCAGCCATCAACCAGGAGGTTTCCAGACGGTCTGACTATGTCGGATTCTACCACTTCTCGCATCCCCCCCGCATTTCGTCCCCACCCCCCACCGTTTCCTCATCCACCCTGCGCATAACCGCAGCCAACAACAACATCATCATCAGCGCCGCCTTCTCCTTCCTAGAAGACCAAACCAAACTCCACGGCGACGAACTCCCCCGCGACCTCCTCCTCAAAGGCTTCCTCTTCGACACCCATCGCGTCCCCCTCCTCGGCCCCCAAGGCATCTTCAAGCCCGCCATCATGGAGCTGCCCCTCAGCATATTCACCGCACCCCTCGACCCCGCCAAGCAGCGCCCCTACAACGACAGATTCGATGACCAAGACCGCGTCCTCTACTGCTACCGCGGCAAAGACCCCCTTCACCGCGACAACGTCGGCGTGCGCTCTTTTTGAAGCCCCAGCCGCTACCTAGTCGCCGGCCCAGCCTACATCATCAACGACGACCCCCAACACCTCGTCTTCACAGTCCAGGTAGACGACCCATCCATCTTAAGAAGGCCCCACGACGCCACCACCGCGGGCGAGATCGCCCTGCGCCGCCACTACATCACCACCGAAGTCCAGCAGCGCGTCCACCAGCGATCCTTCCGCGAGCGCGTCCTCAAAGCCTATCAGGAACAATGCGCCATCTGCCGACTGCGCCACCAAGAGCTCCTCGACGCCGCCCACATCCTTCCTGACAGCGACCCCAGAGGCGAGCCCATCGTCTCCAACGGCCTGGCCCTGTGCAACCTTCATCATGCGGCCTATGACCAGAATATCTTGGGCGTCACGCCCGAGTTGAAAGTCGAGGTGCGGCTCGACGTCTTAGAAGAGAAGGACGGACCCATGCTGGAGTGGGGCTTGCAGCACTTTCATGGGGCGGACTTATACGTGCCGAAGCGGGCCGAATGGCAGCCCAACCGAGAGTTCGTGGCCAGCCGGTACGAGGCGTTCCAAAAGGCGCATTAGGCGAGCCGAGGAATGGCCCTGCCTCCCTTCGGGAGCCAGGGCGGGTCCCGCGCTAACGGCGGCGCGGGACCTCGGAACGGCGAGGGAACTTTTTTGGCCTGAGATCGTATGTATTGTATGGGCCTCCCAACACCGGCCGACGACCGCGAGCAGCGCCTCGCCCTGCTTCTCCAGCAAGGCGAAGGCCCCAGCCTGGAGTTCAAACGCTCCACCGGAGAGCTCAAGGAGGCCATGCGGAGCCTCTGCGCCTTCGCAAATGGAGCCGGCGGCACCGTCCTCTTCGGCGTAGGCCCGGAAGGCGATGCCGCCGGCCAGAAGGTCTCTGACCAGACCCTGCGCGACATCTCGCAGGCGGCCCAGCGCTTCGAGCCTCCTGTCCATCTCCACATTTGGCGCGCCCAGGCCGCGGCGGGCCTGGAGATCGTCGCCGCCGCCTGCGAGAGCGGCAAGGACTCCGGCCCCCACACCTACGACGGCCGCGCCTATGAGCGGGTGGGCAGCGCCACCCGCCGGATGCCGCAGACGCGATACGAACGCCTGCTCCTGGACCGCGCTCACGGCAGGAACCGTTGGGAGAACGCCCCCGCCGTAGGCGTCCTTCCCGGACACCTCGACCGGGACCAGGCCCTGCGCCTGGCGCGCTTCCGGGGAGTGGACAAGACCGAGTTCCTCGACCAGCGCCAGCTGCGCGGCCCCGCGTTCAAACTCCTGGAGGAGGCCGAGCTCTTCTGCCAGAGGCACTTCCCCCTGCCCGGCAAGATCGTCCCGGGCCGCCTGCAGCGGGTGGACACCCCGCTCATCCCGCCCGACGCCATGCGCGAGATCCTGGTCAACGCCCTCATCCACCGCGACTACTCCATAGCGGGCGGCGCCGTGTCCTTGGCCATCTTCGACGACCGCGTCGAGGTCTGGAGCGCCGGAACCTATCCCTCCGGCATCACGCCCGACATGCTCGCCGGCAGCCACCAGTCCGTCCAGCGCAACCCGATAATCGCCGACATCTTCTTCCGCGCCGGCCTCATCGAGAAATGGGGCCGCGGCACCAACCGCGTCATCGCCATGTGCCGCGAGGCTGGGATAGCCCCGCCGAGCTTCCAGGAGATCTCCGGCGCGGCCTTGGTGACTTTCCGGGTCAAGGTAGCTGAGCCGACCGCGCAAGTCACCGGACAAGTCACCGGACAAGTCGCCGGACAAGTCACCGGACAAGTCCTCCGCTACTGCCAGACTCCGCGAAAGGCAATCGAGATTCAAAGGACACTTAGACTTCGACATAGGGAGACCTTTCAAGACAACTACCTCAAGCCGCTCCTGGCTAAAGGCTGGCTGGCACGGACCATCCCCCAGAAGCCCCACAGCCGCCTGCAAAAATACCTCGCGACCGAAGCCGGGCGCAAGGCGCTTGCCGACGCCCGTCCCGGGAACTCGGAAGAAATACAGACATGAATTCAGGCCCCCGACCTGGAGGTCGAGGTGCGGCTCGACGTGTTAGAAGAGAAGGACGGGCCAATGCTCCAGTGGGGCTTGCAGCACTTTCATGGGGCTGACTTATACGTACCGCGGCGGGCCGAGCAGCGGCCCAACCCCGACTTCCTCGCCGACCGCTACGCCATCTTCCAGCAGGCGCATTAAGCTAACCCCCGCCTCATAGCCCGCCGGCGCCAAAGGGAGATGGAACTTTTTGGGCCCGAGCTCGTATAGATGGTATGGGCCAACAGAACCTCCCGGCAGCACAATCCCCCCAGAAGCTCCTCGGCGACATCCGCGCCCTGATCGAATCGGCTCGCAGTCAAGTCGCCCAAGCCGCGAATGCCGGCCTGGTCAGGCTCTATTGGAGCGTAGGCCGGCGGGTCCGCCAGGACATCCTCAAGGAGAAACGCGCCGATTATGGCGAAAGGATAGTGTCGACACTGTCGACACAATTGGCGCCCGAATACGGCCAAGGGTTCGGCCATCGCAACCTCTGGCGGATGGTCCGCTTCGCCGAAGTCTTTCCAGACCCTGCGATTGTGTCCACGCTGTGGACACAATTGAGCTGGTCCAAATTCTGCGAAATCATCGCGCTCAAAGACCAGCTCCAGCGCGACTTCTACGCCGAGATGTGCCGCCTGGAGAACTGGAGCGTGCGCTCCCTCCGCAAGAAGATAGCCGACATGCTCTTCGAGCGCACAGCCCTCTCCAAGAAACCCGCCGAGCTCGCCCGCACTGCGGCCCAACCCAGAGTTCCTCGCCGACCGCTACGCGATCTTCCAGAAAGCCCACTAAGCCCCCTACCGGCGGCAAAATGGAACTTTTGCGGCCCGAGCTCGTATGTATTGTATGGGCCGACTGCCCCTCATCGACAAGATCGCGCTCCTCATCCGCGAAGGCGAAGGCCTCCTTGCCGAATGCAAGGAGCGCTACACCTCCCGCATAGACGAGGACATCGTCGCCTTCGCCAACACCAAGGGCGGGACCCTGCTCTTGGGAGTGCGCGACGACGGCAGCATCCGCGGAGAACAGCTCACCAACGACCTCAAAGCCCGCATCAACAGCCTGGCGCATAACTGCAAGCCGGCCATCGCCGTGGAGACGGCCCAGGCCGGCGGCCTCGTCGCCATCGAAGTGCCGGAAGGCTCCCAGAAGCCCTACAGCTGCGCCTCCGGCTACTACCGACGGCTCGATGGAAGCACCCAGAAGATGGGCCACGAAGAGCTCCGCCTCATGTTCCGGGAGCACGACGCCTGGCCCTTCGAGGCGCGGCCGGCACCGGTCCCGGGCTTTGCCGGGATGTCCCGGGCCAAGGCCCTGGCCTTCGCGGCGGAGGCCGGCATCAAAATCGCCCGCACCCCCACAGCCGACTTCCTGCGCAGCCTCAAAGTCGCCGATGCCAACGGCGTCAACAACGCCGGCGCCCTCTTCTTCGCCAAGCAAGTCCGCGACTCCCTGCCCCAGGCGCAGACCACTTTGCTCGCCTTCAAGGGGACCGACCGGGTCCACATTTACGACCGGCGAGACGTCCGCGACGACCTCTTCACCCAGTTCCAGGAAGCCATGCAGTTCCTGGAGAAGCACCTCAACGTGCGCAGCGAGATCAAAGGCGTGGACCGGCAAGACATCTACGAGCTGCCCCTTGAGGCCCTGCGCGAGGCCGTGGTCAACGCCCTCATGCACCGCGACTACAGCGTCACCGGGACGCAGGTCAGCGTCGACGTCTTCGATGACCGCGTCGAGATCACCAACCCCGGCGGGCTGCCCAAGGGCCTTGCGCCCGGCGCCCTGGGCAAGGGCGTCTCAATCAGGCGCAACGAGCTCGTGGCGGACCTCTTCGCGCGCCTGCACAAGGTCGAAAGGGCTGGGACCGGCATCCAACGCATGCGGGCGGCCATGGCCGCGGCGGGGCTCCAGGAGCCGGAGTTCGAGACACACGGCTTCTTCAGGACGGTGCTCTACCGATCCCCCGAATTCGCCCTCTCGGCCCCGGGGACTAGGGTGGAAACTAGGGTAGAAACTAGGGTAAAAACTGGGGTAGAAACTGTGGTAAAGGCCCGCGCGCTGATGCTCGAGCTCATCAGGTGCGATCCGGCCATCACGGGACCCAAAATGGCCGAGAGCACCGGATTGACGCTGAAAGGCGTAGAGTGGAATCTTGACGCGCTCAAAAAACAGGGCGTCCTCAAGCATGTCGGCCCCAGGAAAGGAGGCCGCTGGGAGGTCCTGACGCCGCCAAGCGATCCGCCCGCCGCCCCTCATCCACCGGCATAGCGGCGATCCCATCGTCTCCAACGGCCTGGCCCTGTGCAATCTTCATCACGCGGTCTATGACCGCAATATCTTAGGCGTCACCCCCGAGTTGAAAGTCGAGGTGCGGCTCGACGTGTTAGAAGAGAAGGACGGACCATGCTGCAGTGGGGCTTGCAGCACTTTCACGGGGCTGACTTATTCGTGCCGAAGCGGGCCGAATGGCAGCCCAACCGAGAGTTCGTGGCCAGCCGGTACGAGGCCTTCCAAAAGGCGTATTAGGCGGGCCGAGGGAGGGCCCTGCCTCCCTGCGGGAGCCAGGGCGGGTCCCGCGCTTCGCGCGGGACCTCAAAACAGAGAGGGCGAGGGAACTTTTTCGGCCTGAGATCGTATGTATAGTGGGGGCTTCCCCCCACCAGCATGCGCCAAAAAGAATCCGAGACCGTCGAGCTCAAGAGATCCACGGCCGAACTCAAGGAGGCCGTCATCTCCGCCGCCGCCATCCTCAACAAGCACCGCGCCGGCCGGCTCATCTTCGGCCTGCGCAACGACGGCGCCCCGGCCGGCCAGATCGTCTCCGAGCAGACCCTCCGGGACGTCGCGCGAGCTTTCGCGGAGCACATCGAACCCCGCCTCTACCCCCGGGTCCGCAAGATCCGGCGCGAAGGCCGGGATTGCGTGGAAGTCCGCTTCGCCGGCAATGACGCCCCCTATCTCGCCTACGGCCGAGCCTACATACGCGTCGCCGACGAAGACCGCCAGCTCTCGGCCCGGGAGCTCGAGCGCATGTTCCTGCGGCGCGCCAAGGACGCCTCCCGCTGGGAAGCCGAGCTCTCGGACAAGACGCTGCGCGACGTGGACGCCGCGGCCGTGCGCCGGCTGGTCAAGAAAGGCCGGCTGGCCGGCAGGCTCGACTTCGCCTTCGCCGGCGTAAAAGCCACGCTCAACAAGCTCAAGCTGCTCCGAGGGCCCCGGCTGCTCAAGGCCGCGCAGGCCCTGTTCTGCAAAGACAACGACCTGCGCCTACAGGCGGCCGTCTTCGCCGGCACGGACAAGAGCACATTCCTCGACCTCAAGGAGTTCGGCGGGAGCATCTTCAGCGTCCTGGAGGCCGCCGAAGCCTACATCAAGGAGCACATCGATTGGCGCGTCGGGTTCGGCAGGCTGGAGCGCGAGGAGGTCCCCGAAATCCCCTTAAGCGCCGTGCGCGAGGCGCTGGTCAACTCCCTCTGCCACCGCGACTACGCGGACCTCAAAGGCAACGAGATCGCCGTGTTCAAGGACCGGGTGGAGATATACAATCCCGGCGAGTTCCCGGAAGGCTTCACCCCCGAGGACTTCATCGCCGGCCAGGAGCGCTCGGTGCCGCGCAACCCGCTCATCGCCCGGGTCCTGTTCCGGTCCAAGGACGTCGAGGAATGGGGCTCCGGCCTCAAGCGGATCTCCCAGGACTGCGCCAGGACCGGCGTCCGGGCGGATTTCAAGGTCCTCAAGAGCGGATTTCTGGTGACTTTCCACCGCGCTCCGGCCGCGGCGGGAACCGGGAAGCGGTTGGGAGAAAAGTTGGGAGAAACAGTCGGAGAAAGGTTCGGTGTAAAGTTCGGAGAAAAGTTCGGTGTAAAGTTCGGAGAAAACCAGCGTCGTATACTGGAGCTGGTCCTGGAAGACCCGACCGCGACGGCCCAATCTCTTTCCAAACGGCTCAAGATCAGCACGAGGGCAACGGAGAAGAATCTGGCCGACTTGAAGAAGAAAGGCCTGCTGCGCCGCGCCGGCCCGGACAAGGGCGGCCATTGGGAGGTCATCGGCCCACCCGCCGCCCCGCATCCACCGGCATAACGGCAAGCCCATCATCAACCGCGGCAAAGACCCCCTTCACCGCGACAACGTCGACCTGCGCCAATGCATGCAGCTCCAAAAACCCCTCATCTACATCGCCGGCATAGCCCCCAGCCGCTACCTAGTCGCCGGCCCAGCCCACATCGTCAACGACGACCCCCAACACCTCGTCTTCACGGTCCAGGTAGACGACCCCACCATCCTCAGGAAGCCCCACGACGCCACCGCCGCAGGCGAGATCGCCCTGCGCCGCCACTACATAACCACCGAAGTCCAACAGCGCGTCCATCAGCGCTCATTCCGGGAGAGAGTCCTTAAAGCCTATCAGGAGCAATGCGCCATCTGCCGACTGCGCCACCAAGAGCTCCTCGAAGCCGCCCACATCCTGCCTGACAGCGACCCCAGAGGCGAGCCCATCGTCTCCAACGGCCTGGCCCTGTGCAACCTTCATCATGCGGCCTATGACCAGAATATCTTGGGCGTCACGCCCGAGTTGAAAGTCGAGGTGCGGCTCGACGTGTTGGAAGAGAAGGACGGGCCCATGCTGCAGTGGGGCTTGCAGCATTTTCATGGGGCTGACTTATACGTGCCGCGGCGGCCCGAGCAGCGGCCCAACATGGAGTACGTGGCCAGCCGGTACGAGGCGTTCCAAAAGGCGTATTAGGTTGGCTGAAGGAGGGCCCTGACTCCCTTCGGGAGCCAGGGCGGGTCCCGCGCTTCGCGCGGGACCTCAAAACGGCGAGGGAACTTTTAAGGCCCCAGCTCGTATAGATGGTATGGGCCAAGCGAACCTCCCGGCAGGACAGACCCCACAAAAGCTCCTTGGCGACATCCGCGGACTCATAGAATCGGCTCGCAGCCAAGTGGCCCAGGCCGCAAATGCCGGCCTGGTCAGTCTCTACTGGAGCGTCGGCCGTCGGGTCCGCCAGGATATCCTGAAGGAGAAGCGGGCCGGGTATGGGCAGAGGATAGTGCAGACGCTGTCTGCACACTTGGCTCCTGAATATGGCCAGGGATTCAGCCAGCGGAACCTCTGGTGGATGATTCGATTCGTGGAAGTCTTCCCGGACTCCAAGATTGTGTACGCGCTGAGTACACAATTGGGCTGGACACATTTCCGGACTATCATTCCCATCAAAGACCCCCTCAAGCGCGACTTCTACGCCGAGATGTGCCGTATCGAGCACTGGAACGTACCGACGCTCCAGAAGAAGGTCTCCGACATGCTCTTTGAGCGCACCGCGTTGTCCCGCAAGCCCGCCCAACTTGCCGCCCTGGAGCTCAAGAAGCTCCGTGAGCAAGACCAGTTCACCCCGGACCTCGTCTTCCGAGACCCCGTGCTGTTGGGTTTCCTCGGGCTCAAGGATACTTATCACGAGAAGGACCTCGAGGCCGCCATCCTGCGCGAGCTCGAGAGCTTCCTCGTCGAGCTCGGAAGCGACTTCGCCTTCGTGGCGCGCCAAAAGAGGATATCCGTCGGGTCGGAGGACTACTACCTCGACCTGCTCTTCTTCCATCGCGGCATGCGGCGCCTGGTGGCCATCGAGCTCAAGCTCGGCAAGTTCCAGGCCGCGGACAAAGGCCAGCTCGAGCTCTACCTGCGCTGGCTCGACAAGCACGAGAGGCGCCCCGGCGAGCGCTCCCCCATCGGGCTGATCCTCTGCGCGGAAAGCGACGCCGAGCACGTGGAATTGCTGCAGTTGGAGAAGAGCGGGATCCGCGTGGCGCAGTACATGACAGGACTCCCGGATCGGGGGCTGCTGAAAAGCAAGCTGCATCAGGCCATCCGCCTGACCCGCCAGCGGCTCGCAGCCGCGCCCGCCGCACCGCATCCACCGGCATAACGGCAATCCCATCCCTTCGGGAGCCAGGGCGGGTCCCGCGCTTCGCGCGGGACCTCAGAACGGCGAGGGAACTTTTTCGGCTCGAGCTCGTATAGATGGTATGGGCCAAGAGAACCTTCCGGCAGCACAATCCCCCCAGAAGCTCCTTGGGGATATCCGCGGACTCATAGAATCGGCTCGCAGACAAGTGGCCCAGGCCGCCAATACCGGCCTGGTCATGCTTTATTGGAGCATCGGCCGGCGCATCCGGCAAGATATCCTGGGGAACCGACGAGCCGCCTACGGACGCCAGATTTTCTACACACTGTCTAGAAAATTGACGCAAGAATATGGGCCCGGGTACAGCATGGCCAATCTGTTCCATATGGTGCGCTTTGCCGAAGTCTTCCCTGACCCCAAGATAGTGTCAACGCTGTTGACACAATTGAGCTGGTCAAAATTCCGCGAAATCATCGCCCTCAAAGACCCCCTCCAGCGAGACTTCTACGCCGAGATGTGCCGCCTGGAGCACTGGAACGTGCGCACGCTTCATAAGAAGATCGCCGACATGCTCTTCGAGCGTACCGCCCTATCGCGCAAGCCCGCAGAACTCGCCGCCATCGAGCTCAAGGAACTCCGGGAGCAGGACAAGCTCACCCCGGACCTCGTCTTCCGCGACCCCATCATGCTGGACTTCCTCGGCCTCAAGGACGCTTACAGCGAGAAAGACCTCGAATCGGCCATCCTGCGCGAGCTGGAGAGCTTCCTCATCGAGCTGGGAGGCGATTTCGCCTTCGTGGCGCGCCAGAAGAGGATCACCATAGACCAGGAGGACTACTACATCGACCTGCTCTTCTATCACCGCGGCATGCGCTGGCTCGACAAGCACGAAAGGCGCTTGGGCGAGGAGTCCCCGCTGGGCCTCATCCTGTGCGCGAAAAAGTCGCCGGAGCACGTGGAACTCCTGGAGCTCGAGAAGAGCGGCATCCGCGTGGCGCAGTACATGACCGAACTCCCGGCCCGGGGACTGCTGGAAAACAAGCTGCACCAGGCCATCCGCCTGGCCCGCGAGCGGCTCGCAGCCGCGCCCGCCGCCCCGCATCCACCGGCATAGAAGATCTATGGGCCAAGCGCCAGCAGCGCTAGACAGAATCACGAATTTAGAGAGTTTACTGCCATGACAGATAAACTCCACATAATCGCACCTCGCACCCGCTGAGCATGGGCCTCCCGCCTCGCGTAGGCCCCCCCACTGAACAAAACGTCATTTCGTCGAATAATATCGATTTTAGAATCGGTTTTTTACGACATTTAAGCGGCAACAGATTTTCACTGAACAAAACGTATTTTCATCGAATTACATCTGTTTTAAAACACCTTTTCTATGACATTTAAGCGGCAAGCCATTCTATCTCAACTCCAAGAGAACCTTGCGCGGCCAGTCCATCTCCTCCAAATCCTGATGGGACCGCGGCAGGTCGGCAAGACCTTCGCGATCCACCAATTCCTGGAAGAATGGCCGGAGTCGAAGATCTACGAGACCGCCGATCGATTGGCCCCCCCGGACTCGCGCTGGCTGGCACGGCTCTGGCGCCAAGCCAGGGACCAGGCCGGACGCATGCCCCTGCTGGTCATAGACGAGATCCAAAAAGTGCCGCGCTGGAGCGAGGCCGTGAAGAAGCTCCATGACGAGGACGTGCGCCAGCGGCGGCCCCTGCGCGTGATCCTCCTCGGCTCGTCAGCCCTCCTGATTCAGCATGGGATGCGGGAGAGCCTCGCGGGACGCTTCCAGCTCATCCCCTGTCCTCATTGGAGCCATGCGGAATGCCGGGCTGCGTTCGGCTGGGACCTCGACCACTTCCTGTTCTATGGCGGCTATCCCGGAGCCGTCCCCTTCATCGGCGATTTCGCCGCCTGGAAGGACTACGTCCAGAACTCCCTCCTGGAGACGGTCATCGGCCGCGACATCCCCGCCGTGCGGCGCATCGAGCATCCCGCGCTGTTCCGCCAGACCCTCGGGCTGGCTTGCCAGCATCCCGCCCAGATCATCAGCCTCCAGAAGATGCTGGGACAACTGCAGGACCGAGGCAGCATCAACACGCTGGCCAACTATCTCGAACTCATCGCCGGCGCCTTCCTGGTCGAGTCCATCCGCAAATTCAGCCCTCAGGCCGCCCGCGTGCGGACCTCCAGCCCCAAGCTTATCGCGCGCAACAACGCGCTGGTCACGGCGCTGCGCGGAGTGCCGTTCGAGGAAACCCTCAAGGACAGGGCTTTCTATGGCCACCTGGTGGAGAATGCCGTCGGAGCGGCCCTGCTCAACGCCGGAGAGCGCGTCTTCTACTGGTCCGATCGCGACAATGAGGTCGACTTCGTCGTCCAGCGCGGACAGACGGTCCTGGCGATCGAAGTCACGGCCGGAGAAGGACACCCGGTTCCCGGGCTGCGCACCTTCCAGCGCCGCTATCCGGAGGCCAGGGCCGTCCGCATCGGCGGCGCGCAGGCCGACCTCTCCGTAGCGGAATTCTTCGAACGCGGGATCTGAGTCAAGAACGCCCGGGGCGCCAGAAGAGGGCTAGATGATGGGTGTCCAATTCTGTCTATTTCCGTCTAATTCCGTCGAATTGCGTCGAATTCGGCCCAGCTCGTAGTGGCTGAGCCGACCGCGCAAGTCACCGCGCAAGTCACCCCGCAAGCTACCCCGCAAGCTGCCCCGCAAGTTACCCCGCAAGTCATCCGTGTATTGCAGACTGCGGCGCGAGGCTCCAAGACGCGGGCAGAATTGCAGCAGGCAGCCAGAATCAAGGACAGGGAGTATTTCCGCAAAGCCTATATAGAGGCATTGTTGGCCGCGGGGTGGTTGGAGCGGACTGTCCCCCAAAAGCCCCGCAGCGGGCTGCAGAGATACCGCACCACCGAAGCGGGGCTCAAAGTGCTCGCCGACGCTTCACGATAGCGCCCCACTCAGACGCCACCGTGGGTTTGTAGAGTCAGCGTCCCCAGGCGAGGGCGCAGCGGAAGCCCGTGTCGTTGAACCAATGGCGGGGGTCGCCCCACATGCGCTTGGAGGAGCGCATGTTCTCTTGGCCGGGCTCCATCCAGCCGCCGCCGCGGATCACCTTGCGCGTGCTCCGCTCGTTGCCCGCGGCCGTGCCGGTGCGCGCGAAGCGCTCCTCCGGAGGGGCCCCATCCTCCGGCCCCTTGGGGTCGCGCGCCACGCCCCGGGCGGCCAGGGCCTCGTAGTAGTAGCGGTCGTACCAGTCCGCGACCCATTCCCACACGTTGCCCGCCATGTCCAGAGCGCCGTAAGGGCTGGCCCCTTGGGGTAAAGAGCCGACCCGGGCCGGGCCGGCCAGGACGTCCGAGTCCACATGGGCAAGTCCTTCCTTCGTCTCGTCGGCCCTCGGAGCCGTCCGCGCCATGCCTTCCTTCCACTCGTTGCCCCAGGGATAGGTCCGGCCGTCCGTGCCCCGGGCCGCGAACTCCCACTGCGCCTCGGTGGGCAAGGCCCGGCCGGCCCAGGCCGCATAGGCGGCCGCGTCGTGCCAGGTCACGAACCGGACCGGCAGTTCCTCGCTGCCTGGCCCCGCTCCCCTTTGCCAAGGCCCCTCGGGCGAGTAGGCCGCCTCCTTTATGAACCTCTGGAACTGGGCGTTGGAGACCTCCAAGCGGTCGATCAAAAAGGCTCCCAACCGCACCTTGTGCGGCGGAGCCTCGTCATAGCTGCCCTGCGCGCTGCCCATGAGGAAACTCCCCTCCGGGACAGGCACCAGCTCCATCCCGTCCTTGTCGCTGAAGTAACGGTCCGCGCGCAGGCTCACGCCCGGAGGCGGCGCGGGCCGCGGCCCGCAAGCGGCCAGGCCCAGCAGCAGCCCCGCCCAGAGCCCTATTCGGCGCATCGGAACCCCAAGGAGAAGTACCTGAACTCGCGCTCGCGCGCCTTCCTGGCCGCGGGCCGCACCGAGCTCGGATACGAGTCCGAGCCGCCGCCCTTGACCACGCCCTCCAAGACCCACTCCGCGACGTTGCCGGCCATGTTGCGCGCGCCGTAGGGACTCGCCCCCTGCGGGAAGCTGTTCACGGGAGCGGCGTAGATGTAGCCGTCGCGCTCCCCGTGCAGCTCATAGCCGCCGCTGTTGCACTTCTGGAAATCCCAGGCGTTGCCCCAAGGCCAGGTCCGGCCGTCCGTGCCCCGGGCCGCCTTCTCCCACTCCGCCTCCGTGGGCAGGCGCTTGCCGGCCCAGCGGCAGTAGGCGTCGGCATCGTACCAATCGACCCCCACCACCGGGCGGTCGTCCTCGCGGAAAGTCTTCTCGCTGAAGCGCCGCAGGCCGGCGAGCCCGGTCTTCTTGAGCAGGGGCGGGATGAACTCCTTCCAGTAGCGCGGAGTGTGGTCCTTGCCGTCGCCGTGGGTCCTCGCCCACTCCAGGAACTTCCGGTACCGCGCGTTGCTCAGCTCGAAGGTGTCGATGCGGAACGCCTGCACGGAGACCGCGCGCCGGTCCTCGCCCATGAGGAACGGCCCGCCGGGGACCGCGGTCATGGGGGCGTCGTCCCGGCCCAAAGCCAGGGACGAGAGGACCACGGCCAGGAAGAAGGGGCTCATTCGATGCTCAGCAGGAAATTCTCCAGGTCCTGCACCTGCAGCGCGTGGAGCTGGCTGGTCGCGCCGTGGGTGTCCATCATGTAGGTCTTCTCCTTGAGGAAGCTCTGCTCGTTGAAGCCGCGCTCCTTGCCCCCGGGCCGGACCTCCTCGCCGCCGCTGAGCGGGCTGTATTTGAACTTCCTCAGAGAGTAGTGGTCCGGCACCGCGAAGGTCTCGCGGACCGACAGGGCCCGGCCGTGGTGCAGGAAGACGAAGGGGCGGTCGAAGAGCCCGCGCAGCGAGAAGGTCGTGACCATCCCCTTCCTCTTGACCCCTCCCGGCTCCCAGGGCTCCAGGTCCCGGACGTAGCCGTTGACGCCGTCCATATAGTGCGGCCCCACGAGGGTGAAGGCCCCCTCCCGGGGCGAAAACGAGATGAGGGAGGGCAGGACGCGCGACTGGTTGTGGTAGAGGGGCTCGCTCTTGTCCGTGAAATGAGGAGGCTTGTGGCAGACCACGCAGCCCACGGCAAGATCGTTGAACAGGAGCCGGCCCCTGGCCGCGGACGGGCTGCGCTGGTCGAAAGGATTGGGCATAAGCCGCGTCTCCGCGGCCTGGAACTCGCCGATGAAGCGCTGCAGATCCCGAAAATCGAAGGCCTTGCCGAAGTACCGCATGGTGAGCCTGCGGATGAGCTCGTCGCGGCGCTCCTCCAGGTCCAGGTAGGACCGGCCCCAGGAGGCGGTGGACGTCTTGTCCTGGATCTCCTCGTGCTCGGCCCGGCCCGCGCGCGCCGAAGCGGGGCGGCGCAGCGCGGTGAAGTCGCCCTGCGGGTTGGGAGCCGTGAAAGCCTGGAGCGGCACGTGCTCGCGCGCGTCGTCGAACTGCCCAGCGAAGGCGCTGTGGGTCCCCTCGAAGTAGAAGGGCTGGACCGCGAAGAGGTTCTTGATCTGGGGGATGCCCAGCAGGCCGCCGTTGACGAAGTGGCCGTCGCGCATCTGGCCGATGGCCTGCCCGGCCCCCCAGCCCCGCGCGTCGCTGGTGTCGTAGATGTGGCAGGACATGCAGGAGGTGTCCCGGTCCCCGGAGAAGACGGCGGTGTTGACGAACATCTGGCCGCGCTCGGCGTTGGTGTCCGGGAAGGGGCGGGAGCGGCCGCCGACCGCGTATTCCCGCGAGGTCCCTCGCCGCGTGTCGATCACGCTGACGGACTCGCCCAGGTAGTTGGTCACCAACGCCAGCCCCTCGGCCGGCGTGCCCCGGGGCCCGAGGGCGACGTTGCGGGGCATGATCCCGGTCGGGTAGACCGCGACGGGAGTCAGGAGCTCGGAGGGCTCGCCCGCGCGCGGGGAGAGACGGTATTCGACGAGCTCGTAGGTCCCCAGCATGACCACGAAGACCCGGTCTCCGTCCACGACCAGGCTCTCCGGGAACGCGCCCACCACACGCTGCAGTTCGGGAGAGATGTCGCCGGCCGCGTCCTGGGGCAGGACCTCCGCGGAATCCGAGGTGTAGCGCACCCAGTCCGCGTGGGCCTCGTAGCGGTTGGCGCGCAAGGCGTAGCTGAGCGCGCCGTCCGGAGAGCGCGGCGGCACGCGCAGGCGGCTGGCGTCCAGTACCGTGATGTCGTTCTGGATGTCGCCCATCTTGGACGCCGCGGTGCCGTCTACGGCATCGAAGGGCCCGAGCACCTCCTGGTCCTTGAGCGGCAGGGGCTCGGTGGTGCTGGTGTCGCGCAGCACGGTGAACTGCGCCGCCGCCTGGCGGCGGTCCGAGGTCTCCCCGCCGTAGGGGTCGCGCTCCTTGGCCGCGCCGAAGCCGATGCCCATGGACAGGGCGATGAGGCGGTCGTGCCCGGCCGAGGTGTGCAGGGCCAGGTCGGTGATGACGTTCTGGGTGTAGATCCCGGTGACCTCCTCGCCGCGCTCCAGGTCCACCACCGAGATGTCCTGGGTGCCCTGGTTGCCCACGAAGAGCCGCCGCTCGTCGCTGCTCAGGGCCAAGGCGTAGGGCTTGGAGCCGAAGTTGCCCACCGGGATGCCGGGGCCCTGGCGCGCGGCCGCGATCCAGGCCGCGGCGCGGCGGTAGTCGGGGGAGGACTTGCGCCAGACGGACCGTCCCCCGGCGTGCATGTTGTTGCCCGCCCGGTCGTCGGCGAAGCCGTTGTCGGCCGCGGGCAGGGCCGCCCGCAGCAGCACGCTCTGCGCGGGGTCGCCCGCGGTCGAGTTCTCGAGCGCCGAGAAGAAAGCCTTGCGGGCGTCGTCTCCGGCATAGAACCCGCCCCGGGTCCGGCCGTGGCATTGCAGGGCGCCGCAGCTCCGCCTCAGGACCTGGTGCAGGTTGTCGTGGAAGGCCGCCTCGTCGAAGCCCCCCAGAGGACGGACCGCGGCGCGATAGGCGCCGCCGCGCGCGTCCACGTCGAGGACGAGGATCTGGTTGAGGTAGCGGTTGCTCACATAGGCCCGGGTCCCCGCCTTGTTATGGACCAGCCTCATGCAATAGAAGTCCAGAGGGATCTCGCCGGTCACTTTGTCGGAAGCCGTGTCGATCACCGAGGCGTAGTTGGAGAAGCGGTTGAGCACCACCAGGAATCTCCCGCCGGGGTGCGCGGCGATGGACCAGGGGCTCGAACCCACCGTGATCCTCTTGACCACTTTCCGCTTCGCGACATCGAAGACCGCGACCTCGTGGCCCGGCCGCGCCTCGCTGCCGGGCAAGGTGACGTACGCTTTCTTGCCGTCCGGGGTCAGCGCCAGGTCGAAGGGATGGTCGCGCCAAGGCTTGGGCTCGGGGTGGGGGTTGGTGTTGGCGACCGGCTTGAGGTCTTCCTTCTTGAAGGCCGCGCCGTAGGCCCACCGGGAGCTGGTGAGCAGGCCGTACTTGGAGGGCAGGCTCCCCGGCTCCGGGTCCCGGGGCCGGCCGCAGGCCGCCGCCGCGGCGAACAGCATCAGCAGGAGCATTGGGGGTCTCATCCTAGCGCGGCCCCCGGAACGGCGCCCCCAGGTCGATCCATAGGGCCATGAGCCGACGCTGCGCCTCGCTCAGGGGCGCCGGCGCGAGTCCCCGCGCCCGGAAGAGCTCCGGGCTGGGGTGGGGCCGGTCTCCGGACAGCGGGCGCTGGGCCTTGAGCTGCCGCCCTTCGAGCTTGGCGATGAGGTAGCTCTCGATGGCCATGGCGTCGCGTTCGCTGACGTACTTCTTGCGCCCGTACCAGCGGCTGGCGGGCTCCTCGAGCCGCAGCAGGCTCTCGTAGGCGTCGTTGTAGTAGCGGGTCTTCTCGCCGGTGAGCGTCAGTCCCGCGGGCGCGCCGGCGCCGCTGTGGCAGGCGGCGCAGTGCCGGTCGAGCATGGGCTGGATGTCGCGCTCGAAATCCACGGAGCGCCGGTCCTGAGGTCTGGCCCCCAGCGTCGCGGCGGGGGCCGCGCCGGGGGCGAGCGCCAGGACCGTGCCTTGTCCCGGGAAGGGGTTGGCCGGCCCGAAGAGCCGGGCCGGGTTGCCGCTCATGGCGCCCATGCAGGCCCCGCAGGTCTGGAAGGTCTCGCTCGGCGAGGGCGAGATGGTGAAGGTCTCGTTGGGCGCGAAGAAGTAGTACCGGGCGTCCTGGTGGATTACCAGCCCGTCCTTATTGATGCTCTGGATGATCATGGGAGTGTTGGAGGGCACCCAGGCGGACACGGACCCGTCCGGAAAGACCCGGGCCTCCCCCAGGACGCGCTTGAGCGGTGTGATGCCGTTGGCCACCAGCGTGCTCTCCGGGTCGCGGTTGCGGATCGCGTCCGTCGCGACCGGCCGGGCCAGCTCGGGGGTCATGGGCAGGGCCTCGACCATGCGCACGGCCGCGATCCGGTCGAGCGGGTCGGTCGGCTTGCCGGTGACGGGATCGATCTCGTAGCGGACGCTCTTGCCCACCGGCGTGGGGTCGCGCATGATGGCGTCGATGACGAGGAAGTTCCGCTCCAGGTACCGGGCCGGCCGGGTGTCCGCGGGCTGCCCCGGGTACCGGATGAGATGCTCGCGCTTGGGCCGGGTCGCGGCGTTGATCTTGGGCTTGAGCCGCACCAGGATCGGGCAGGCCTGCACCTCGCTGGCTCCGGCCGAGCTGGCGGCCGAGATCCTGGTCTTGCGCACCTTCGGGATCCCCTTGCCGCCCACGGGCTGCAGACTCGGGTCTCCCCGGAGCACGTAGAGGTCGAAGTCCGGGTCCGCGCGCGGGTCGAGGTGGTTCAGCGGCGCCCGGGAGTGCGCGACCAGGATGCCCCCGTCCGGCAGCGGCACGGGGTCCCGGAACGCCCCGCCCGGGGAGAAGCCGGTCCGAGACACCGCGCCGGGGCCGCGCTCCGGGAAGAGGGGCGTGTTCTTGAACACGAAGCGCGGGTGGGACGGGGCCTTGCCCTTGAAGATGAAGCGGGTGTTGGTGAGGTCGGGGCGCAGGCTCGGGGGGACGCCCTCCTCGTCGAACATGCCCGCGGCGTAGGTGTTGGGATTGCGCTCCTCGATGTCCGGGCCGAACTGATGGTCGCTGATGGTGAGGCTCCCGCTCTCCCAGAGGGTGTCCGGGTCGAGGCCCGCGTGGATGTCCGTGCCGTTGGGCAGCTCATGGCTGCCCGCGGTGATGAGGGTCTTGGAGCGGTTGCCCTGATGGGTGGGGAAGCTGAACCTGGTGTCCAGGTGGCGCCGGCAGCTGGCCATGTTGAAGATGGGCCGGCCGCGCTTGTCGCAGCCGGAGCGCTGCGAGACGAAGAACACCTCCCCGGTGCTGCGCACGCTGAGGTCGAGCTCGTCGGGACCCCAGGTGATGCGGGTGAGGGTCTGTGCGAAAATGGACTTCTCCCGGCCGGGCTCGGGGTCCTTCATGCCGTAGACGGAATAGGAGGGCAGGAAGCCCGGCTGGGTGCCGGGGTCCCGCTCGATCACGTAGATGGTGGACTCGTCGACCGGATGGGGGAAGGGCCGGTCCACGCTGATCCAAGACCGGCGCTTGCCGGTGAAGAGCCCGCTCTTGAAGGCGGTGATGGTGCGCCAGGAGCCTTGGTCGGTCCCGTCCACGATGAAGATGCGCCGGCCCACGAAGCTGCCCTCCGGCTCCGGCCGGTCGAAGTCCACGATGGTGGAGGCGTCCCCGCCGGCCGCTTCACCGAGGATGCCCCGGGGTGCTGCGCGCGTCACCTCGCCGGCGAGGCTGGAGGCGAAGACGATGTCCGCCCGGTCGAGGTTGAGGCCGCCGGCCGCGGCGTTCTCGTCGAGGGGGTCGGGCACGTAGACGGGGTCGGTGTAGTGGGCCTTGCCGCCGTGGGCGTCTGCGGGCTGGTAGGTGAGCTTGCGCAAGCTCCCCTCGCGGTAGTCGAGGTCTTCGTCCAGGGCGAGCTCATAGATGTTCAGGTTGTCCGCTTCGCCCACGCGCATGGCGAAGAGCACCGCCCGGCCGTCGTAGCGGACGTCCGGCTTGCGCACGTCCGCCTCGCGGCCGGGGTGGAACCGCGCGGTCAGGTTGACGGGCCGGGAGGAGGCCGTCTCCAAAGTCTCGCCGTCCTTGAGCTTGAGCAGGTAGAGGTCGCCGCCCGGGAGGTAGCGGCCCACGTCCAGGTATCTGCGGTGGTTGCGCTTCGGGGTGCGCACGAATACGATGCCGCGCAGCTTGCCCACCAGCGCCTCGGGAACGGGCTTGCCCCCGATGCGGAGCTTGGCGACAGCCTCCTTGCGCTCAAGGCCGATCCAGCGCTTGAGCGCCTGGTAGTCGGGGTCCTCCGGCCCGGTGAAGAACTGGTCGTTGCC